>NZ_CP040272.1:7647500-7828336 GCF_013393905.1 Nostoc sp. C052 | reverse complement strand
TATCCACCACGTCACAATAGAAGAGAGAGCATCAATTTAGCATTGAGACACGCTAGACCTAAAATAAGCTTTTAAGTTGTAATCATTTTGGGACATACCCAGTAGGCAAGATCCTAACACCCACTGACTGACAAGGGAGAAGCAACGACACATGAAGACAACAAACCATCACTCAGCGCCCAAAAAGATAAATACCAGGCTTTTGCCCCACAGATGGGGGGTAAATAATATTCTGGGAATGTTCTCATCCGGGGTAGCAGTGGTGTTCCTGGGGAGCTGCTCTCTTCTACCTGCTAAGACAATTGAGGCTCAACAAAACCAGACTCAAGCCCAAAAGACAATAGAACCCAATTCGGCAATTGTCCCCCCGCCGATTTTCTCTTCATCTGGAGATCCTAATTTTATAGTGAAAGTAGTGCAACAAGTGGGCCCTGCGGTAGTTCGCATTGATTCTTCTCGAACAATTACTTCTCGCGTACCAGACGAATTTAACAACGATCCATTTTTTCGGCGGTTTTTTGGAGAGGGAACCCCACAGGCTAGACAACGCGTAGAACGGGGTAGTGGCTCTGGATTTATTATTGATTCTTCAGGTCAAATTGTGACCAATTCCCATGTAGTAGACGGTGCTGATAGAGTGACTGTGACACTTAAAGATGGGCGGACTTTTGATGGTAAAGTTTTGGGTGAAGATCCGGTAACGGATGTGGCTGCGATTAAAATTGATGCGAATAATCTGCCAACTTTATCTGTGGGTAACTCCGACGCTTTGCAACCAGGAGAAGCTGTAATTGCCATCGGTAATCCATTAGGCTTGAATAATACCGTCACTTCTGGGATTATTAGTGCTACAGGTCGTTCTAGTAGCGACATCGGCGCTAGTGATAAGCGGGTTGATTACATCCAAACGGATGCTGCGATTAACCCTGGTAATTCTGGTGGCCCATTGCTCAATGCTCGTGGTCAAGTGATTGCGATGAACACAGCAATTATTCGAGGCGCTCAAGGTTTGGGATTTGCTATCCCCATTAACACTGTGCAAAGAATTGCCCAAGAATTAATCGCTACAGGCAAGGTGGATCATCCTTATTTGGGTGTTCAGATGGTGACATTGACACCAGAAAATAAAGAAAGAATCAAAAATGTCGCAGGCGATCGCTTAAATCTGACAGCAGATGAGGGCGTTTTGCTGGTAGAGATTGTGCCGCGATCGCCTGCATCTATAGCTGGACTACGAGTTGGTGATGTAATCAAAAGCATTAACAGCCAGCCTGTAACTAAAATTGAAGAAGTACAAAAGCTAGTAGAAAAGAGCAAAATCGGTACTAAATTACCAATAGAAGTAGAACGCAATGGCAAAATTGTCCAAGTAGGAGTCCAACCTGCTGCTTTGCCCGTAAGACGTGAAGGATGATGTGAGCCATTTGTCATTAGTCATTTGTCATTAGTCATTAGCCCAGTCCCCAGTACCCAATCCCCAGTCCCCATTAATTAAAGGAGTTTTATCATGACTGAATTAGCGCCAATAATTCAATTAGGAAATCCAACATTACGCCAAAAAGCTGCTTGGGTTGAGAATATTCAAGATGAGCAAATCCAAAAATTAATCGAAGACTTAATTGCCACTGTGGCCAAGGCTAACGGCGTGGGAATTGCTGCGCCTCAAGTAGCACAATCCTATCGTTTATTTATCGTGGCTTCCCGTCCTAATGCCAGATATCCCAACGCCCCAGAAATGGAACCTACTGCCATGATTAATCCCAAAATCATTGCCCATTCAACTGAAGTTGTCAAAGATTGGGAAGGTTGTTTAAGTGTTCCAGGAATTAGGGGGTTAGTTCCTCGGTATAAATCTATTGAAGTGGAATACACTGACTCTCAAGGCAATTTACAAAAACAAGAATTAACCGATTTTATCGCTCGGATTTTTCAACACGAGTACGATCATCTCGACGGTATCGTATTTGTAGATCGCCTAGAGAACACTCTCGATATGATTACTGAGCAAGAATATCAACAACGAGTAGTTAACAAATAAATGAGAGTGGGGACAATACAGTTAGGTTAAAGTTTTTTGATGAAAATTTTAGATCGCTAAAGATACGATAAATCATCACAAAGACGCGATAAATCGCCGTCTCTACAAAAGACTGGTTATTGTAAAGACGGCGATTCATCGCGTTTCTTGCCTTAACTGAACAGTATTGGATGTGGGAAGTGGTATGTTACAGCAGTTTTCATGTATTTGAAACACATCTGTGTAAGGGCACAGCATTCTGTACCCCTACCGCATGGTCTATTTACCTGAAAATAGCTGTAATTAAGAATTATTTAACCGAGTATCGTGGGTTTAAATCCCCCGTTTCAATAATCGGCAAGTTTTTGGTCGGCGTCTAAATCCCCGTCAAAAAACTTAATTACGAATTACGAATTATTTAAATGTGTGATTCACAAACTCGCTCGTCTCGCCACAATTGATATAGCCGCGTTGCTGGCATAGTCATATATAAAATGTCACCATCACTGAGATTGGTTTCTAACAAATCCCAGCCATGAAGGGTTTGATGATTAGTCTCTACGTACAAAGGTACACAGTCAGCAGACATGGCTACATCTTTCACCCACTGACCACAAAAGGCATGTGAAGTTGTAATCACAGTGGCAAAAGCCACCCAAAGACTATCGGCTGTGATGCCATTGCCGAGGATGCGTCCCCCTAGTGCAGCAGCGGCAAAAGCTGGGGCTGCTAGTTCAGCCGGACTCAGTACGGCCTCGAAGCCAAATAGCTGTTGCGCTATGCCAGCAAAATCGGGATCGGCATAATGAACAATCACCGGAATGGTGGGTGTCAAGCCTTTGGCTTTGAGGGCAATTTCTAGATTGGTAGCATCATTGCTAGTCACAGCTAGCACTGCGGCGGCAGATTCTATATTGCTGGCTTTGAGTATTGTACGGAAGCTAGCATCGCCCTGAATGACAGGAATACCCAGTTCGCGGGCGGTGTTGATATATTTGTTGTTGGAGTCGGGTTCAACTACTACAACTTCATGTCCGCTGATGTGGAGTTGCTGGACAATTCTCACGCCAATGCCACTCAAGCCACAGACAATGTAATGCGATCGCTGGGGAATTCGGGCTGCATCCCAAAATTGCTTAAAGCGGCTTCCTAAAACAAAATCGGTGAGCATGGCGTACCAAATACCAATCACCACTGCTCCAACCAGCATCATCACAACAGTAAATAACTTAATACTGTTAGGAGCATTTTCTACTACTTTGTCATTACCACCTGCTCCAGTAATCATGCCTACAGAAAAATATAGAGCATCGACAGGAGACAAACTCAACTCAGCCGACATATAGGTGAATGTAGCGATCGCAATCACCGCCAATAGTGCAATCGCACCCAGCACTACCGATCGCCCGTGTTCTTGAAACTGCCTAAAATTAGTCATAACTTTCAGCAGTTTTCTAATCAACGATCGCCGGGGAGAACGGATGCGGGGTTGAGTGCCTATGATTATGCGATCGCCTACTTTTATCTCTTGTCCAGAGATGACAGCTGACACTAAATCCATCTCGCCTTTGACTGGCAAATAATAAATTAGCATCCGCGATCGGTCTTCCCACAATTCACTCAGCTTTCGACCCTTCCAGAAGTGATTTTCATCAATGTATTCTTCGTGAATTGGCCAAGTTTGCTGAAATAATTTGATTTGTCCGATCGCTCGGTTTCCCATTGCTGCAAAGGTGAATACGGGTGCTGCTAATCCGACAACACTCATACTCAAATGGTCTGGCAAACTTTGATCTAAGCGCTCCCCTAAATTTGTATTATAAAAACGGTTGATAATCCGAATCTGGGGATTCAGCACCCGCGCCTGCATCATAATAGACAAATTCAAAGCATCTTTAGAGCCAGCGATTACTATAGTATGTGCCTGTTCAATTCCTGCTGCTGTTAGGGTAGAAGCTGCTTGTAAATCGCCAACAATCACATCTCCTGCCGTTTCGCCAGGGATAGATTGATGATGAATACCAACAACGAAGGCTCCCTGATGTCTTAGCAGACGAAAGGTTTTATATCCGGTACGTCCTAAGCCACAAACAATAATTCGGGGTTTCATGAAACGGCAGCATCTTTTATAGGTAGGGCTGCATTTCTAGTTATTTACGAATATTGTTGCCTACTTTCCTAGAATATAACTGTAGCTGACAACACGATTGCTTGAAAAAGGGACTGGGGGCTGGGGATTGGGGACTTGGGGGCAGGGAGTATAAAGGTATAAAGATAAGAGTAAAAGGTTTTAATTTTTCTTTCTGTCTCCCTAAACAAAATTCAGAATTCTGAATTCTGAATTCTGAATTCTTCAATTATTGTTTTTATATCTTCCTTTTTTTTCTAATCACACTTTTGCATGAGATACCAAGTTGGCGGTAGCCTCCACAGTGACGATCCCACTTATGTTGTGCGTCAGGCAGACGAAAAGCTTTATACCAGTCTAAAAGATGGTGATTTTTGCTATGTCTTTAACTCTCGCCAAATGGGCAAGTCATCCCTACTACAGCGAATAAGTCGTCGTCTCAAGTCAGAAGGCTATAAATGTGTCTACCTAGATGTAACTCAATTGGGTAGTGAAGATACCACATCAGCACAATGGTATAAAGGAATCATTGTTAGCATGTTCTACGGGTTAAATCTGGCGGAACACGTCAACTTTAAGCAATGGTGGGATATCCAAGCAGGTCTTTCTCCTATACAAAAACTACACCAGTTTGTTGAAGAAGTGTTGCTGCCAAATGTCAAGGGCGATGGTGAAACAGACGACAAAGCCAAAGGCATTTTTATTTTCATTGATGAGATTGATAGTTTACTGAGTTTGAGTTTTCCGGTCAATGACTTTTTTGCCTGGATTCGTCATTGCTACAATCAGCAAGCACACGATCCGAATTTTCAACGCTTGGGATTTGCATTGTTTGGAGTAGCCAGCCCATCTGATTTAATTGCTGATAAACGCCGGACACCTTTTAATATTGGGACGGCTATAGAGTTATACGGTTTTCGATTGCATGAAGCTAGCCCATTGCTAAATGGGTTAAAGGAAGCAATCAGTCAACCAGAAGTTGTGCTGCAAGAGGTGATTTACTGGACAGGGGGACAACCGTTTCTGACTCAAAAACTCTGTCAGTTAGTTCTGCAAACTGCCTCAAAGTCATCAGAACGGAAAATTGTTTTATCGCCAAAAACTGAGGCGTATTGGGTAGAAGAATTGGTGCGATCGCACATTATCCAAAACTGGGAATCACAAGATGAACCCGAACACCTCCGCACTATTCGCGATCGCTTACTTTTCAACCAACAACAAGCCGGACGGTTGTTGAGTCTTTATCAGCAGGTATTGCAAACAGAGGAAATCGAGGACAGGGGGGACGCAAACAATAAAGACACTAGCGACTCCTTACCTCTACCTCCAATATCTCCCGTACCTATTGATGATAGTCGAGAACAAACGGAGCTTTTACTATCGGGATTGGTCGAGAAGTATAATGGCTATCTCAGAATTAAAAATCCGATCTACCGTAATATTTTCAATTCAGAATGGGTATTAAGACAGTTAGACAATCTGCGCCCTTATTCACAGCCATTCAATGCTTGGGTAGCATCAGATTTTCAAGATGAGTCACGCCTGCTAAGGGGAAATGCCTTAAAAGAGGTATTGGATTGGACTCAGCGTAAAAGTCTCAGCGATTTGGACTATCGATTTTTAGCAGCCAGTCAGGAATTGGAACGTCGAGAATTCCAACAAAAATTAGAAGTAGAACGGCTTAAAGAAACCGAAGCGCGATTGGCAAGTGAACAAAAAAGCGCCCGTCTTCAGCAACGACTACTAATAGGGGTAAGTATAGCTCTAGTAGCAGCTATTATCCTGGGGATCGCAACCCTCTATGCCGATCGACAAGCATCGCTGAGTGAGGTACGAGCGATCGCGGCTGCTTCCAATGGTAGTTTTAATTCTAATCAACGCTTAGATGCACTGGTACAAGCAATCCAAGCCAGACGGAAATTTCAACGGCTCGATCTGCAAAATTTTGCAGATGCCAATGCCCTGGATCTCCAAACAGGCAAAGTGTTGCAACAAGCTGTCTATGGTGCTGATGAATTCAATCACCTGTCAGGGCATCAAGGGATTGTCTTAGGGGTTGATTTTAGCCCCGATGGTCAGTGGATTGTCTCATCTAGCATCGATCGCACAGTCAAGCTGTGGAAGCGGGATGGAACACTAGTAAGAACACTGCCACATACTGCAACCATCCAAAGCGTCCGCTTCAGCCCAGATAGCCACCTGATAGTCGCTGCCGGCATTGATGGCGCTATCCGTCTTTGGACGATTGATGGTAAATTGTTAACTGTTCTCAAAGGGCATAAATCTGCGGTGTGGCGAGTTGCTTTTAGCCCAGATGGAAAAACTATCGCTTCTGCCAGTGGCGATTTTAGCGTTAAGCTTTGGCAACTAGATGGCACTTTAATTAGAACTATTAAACATGAACGTGGTGTATGGGGAATTGCTTTTAGCCCCGATGGTCAAACCCTCGCTTCTAGTATGGTAGGTGGCACGAATCAGCTTTGGCGATTAGATGGAACACTAATCAAAACATTCACAGCCGGAAAGGCAACTGTTTGGAGTGTTGCTTTTAGCCCTGATGGACAAACTTTAGTATCTGGCGGTGCAGATAAGATGGTGCGACTGTGGAATCGAGAAGGCACTCTCCTGAGAACTTTTAAAGGACATAACGCTGAAATATTTAGTGTAGCTTTTACCTTTGATGGGCAGACCATTGCCTCCGGCGGCGCTGATAAAACTGTAAGACTCTGGCGGGTAGATGGTACTCTATTAAGAACTTTCCAGGGGCATACCGCAAATGTTCAAACCGTCGCCTTCAGTCCTGACGGAGAAACCCTCGCCTCTGCCGGTCACGATAACACTGTCAAACTCTGGAAAGTCAACTCACCCTTACTTAAGCTACTCAATGGTCATCAAGAAATGGTCTGGCGGGTGGCATTTAGCCCTGATGGGCAACGCCTAGCCTCCGTTGCTGGCAAAGAAGTCAAACTCTGGAAACGCGATGGTTCTTTAGCCAAAACTATTGTTGAAGAAGATTCCCGAATGCTTAGTCTCGCCTTTAGCCCCGATGGTCGAACTTTAGCGATCGTTGGTTCTAAGGGTGCTGTAAGACTATGGGAACTAGACCGCAATCAGCGAACCATTTTGAAGGGGCCAGGTATCGGCCTTTTGGGTGTTAGCTACAGTCCTGATGGTAATCGGCTAGTGACTGTGGGTTTTGATTACAAACTGAGACTCTGGCAACGCGATTCTAATGGAGAGTTCCAATTGCACCAAGTTATCCAGGCGCATACAGGCCGAATTTGGGATATTGTTTATAGTCCAGATGGGCAGTTTATCGCCTCTGCCAGTGCTGATGGTACTATTAAACTTTGGACTTCAGAAAATAGCCAACGCCTGTTAGAAAAACCCGATCGCATCTTAGAAGGGCACAAGAGTGAAGTTTTTGGAGTTGCCATTAGCCCCAATAGTCAATTTATTGCCTCCACTGGTGGAGATGGTTGTCTGCGACTTTGGAAACGCGATGGTAGTCTTGTAAGAATTTTTGATGGTAAAAGTATTGGTTTAACGAGAGTAGCATTTAGTCCAGATGGTCAAATGTTGGCGGCAGCAGGTTTTGATAATACGATCAAAGTCTGGAAGATCGATGGTACTTTGCTTGTCACGCTTAATGGACATACTTCTAATGTGAGCAGTGTTGCCTTTAGCCCTGATGGCAAAACCCTCGCTTCTGGTGGAGATGACCAACTTGTGATTTTATGGGATCTACAACAAATTTTCCATCTCAACTTGCTGAAATATAGCTGTGAGTGGGTGCAGGATTATCTAAAGACTAATATGACAGTAGAAAAGAGCGATCGCTCTCTTTGCAATCACTAACAAAACTTCCACAAAAATTTTAACTAATTTATGGAAAACACTGTAGGGGTAATTTATGAATTACCCCTACAGGTGGGATAAAGCATTGTACAATGGCAAACAAGAGAGGGGCGATCGCTATTATAATGATTGAAATATTCTTTCTGGTAATACCTTCATCTTCGGCATTACTACACCAGCAACAATTTTAGCGCCATTTCTTCTAAGATTATTTCTAGAGCTTTTTTAGCACTAGCTGCCTTAATAAAATTTTGTTCTCTATCTGTAAGATAATAACTAATTAATTTAAATTCAGTCAGACAATCTTCTATAAATAAAATGGTAGCAATCCAGATAATACTCAACCCCAAATCTCCAAAATCATAGGTTATTTAAGTAGAGTTGCTTTTTCTCAGAGGAAATTAAACAATATGTTGAAAAATTACTTTTAGTAAATCTCCTTGTGTAAAAGGCTTAGTTAAATAGCCTGATGCTCTAACCATCTTAGCTTTAGCTCTATCTATAAATCCTACTTTTTCTGACACCAGAATCACAGGCGTATTCTTGAAATGTGAGTGTTTACGAAGTAAAGAGCAGAGTTCATATCCGTCTAAATTAGGCATCGAAATATCTAACAAAATTATATCGGGTTTTATACGGACAATCTGCATTAAAGCTTTTAACGAATCGGTAACTCCCATAACAGAAAATGTTTGCTCATCTAAATAACTTTTAATAGCATTCATGACTGTAGGATTGTCATCAATACAAAAGATTGTGTAGATTTTTTTGTCAGCAGCCGGTTGAATAATTTGCTGACCCCTATATTCATTACTCCTAATAGAGTAGGCTGCTGGTTTATAGCTGTTTATTTCAGGCAATTTTGGTGTAGTTTTGGCTTTAGGTTGTAGCTCATTTATTTGGAAAAATTGTGAGGGGTGCGATTGAGAACTTGGTGATGTTTGACGATAAGCTACTTCTCTACGAGCGTCTTGGTCAAAGCTTTGGGGTGTTAGACATTGTTCAACTAGTAAGCGGAGATTTAGATGACAAAACTTTGGCATATCATCCAGAAAGCTTTCAGGAATAAATTCATAACTCCCCTCTTCTAAGTTCAGAAATGACTCCAGAACTTCTAGCGCCAATTGCTCTATCAGCATTGCTGCTTGAGAAGGACTGATATATTTCTGATTGACTAACCAACAAATAGCTAGATAATCTGGATTTGGTATTGCCTGATTTTCAATACCAGTTTCAAATATTGCCCGCAATTGGTCTTTGATTCCATGAGGGAGAGTAGAAATTTCCTGACTCAAGCACTGCAAATTTCTGTAAAGCGGCTCAAACATTTTCTCTGAGTAGCAGGCATAAATTAGTTTACCCTCGTCTACATATATTGACCAAGAACCTGATGTACTAAACACCTGCAAACAACCAGTAACCGACTTACCAGTGATTTTTTTTAACAACGGTAGGGGCTGAAGCTTTTGGAAAAATCTGTATCTACTAATCGGAAGTGTCTTCATTGGAATTGCTTGGGAATAAAATTAATATTTGCAGGCAAAATTAGCGAATTACCTTTTCGGAATTCACTGCGACTTTGTTAGAAGCACTATCAGATAAATATAGTGGTCACAATTGAGTTAGTACAGAGATTCCACACCCCCCAACTCTTAATTCACCAATCTCTGTTAAGCTATAATCCGCGAGTTACAACTAAACCAATTCATGCTACTGACCAATAGCAAAATTGCCCGACTAGTTGCCAGGATATAGTATTTCAAAAATTAGATTGGTTTTCTGTATCTTTAGCTAATCTAGCCAATCTAACAGTAACTCAAGTGCAAACTATAGACAATTGGCTCTCGCCCATCAGTCACAAAAGCATCATTGTTATCCGTATTTTGCAGCCTAAAATTACAGATATTTTAGTTCTATTGCAAAATTTTTTTTGCTCTTAATGCTAAAATCTAAATCGACCAAAATCTACTGTCATATAGACGCAAATGCTACTAAATCAAGGCTTTTAGTTATTCAGTCCGCACTGATAAACTATGTTTTTGCAGCTGTGACGAAAGTAGTCGGGTACTTTTTTAAGAAGTTTATTCTTGAGGGAAACTCCTTTCAGAGAAAAAGTATGATTAAAAACTAAGCATTCCAAAAACTCAATGTCTTACTTAGGTTGGTGATTGTAGAGCAACTCTTAATGTTGGGATTGGGCAAAATTATTGCACAACAAGAATGGTAAACCTCCGGCCAAGGATGAGTTGGCTGATAATTGTCGCCATGATGGTGTGTAGTGAGATGCACAGGCGGACAAATTAGCAGAAGGGAATCTCTTCATAATTACTGCAAACGGGTTCTAATTTTGTGTGGGGCTGGGGCTAAATAGTCACCTGCACAATTTAGAGTGACAAATTCAAGAATTTACAGCGAAATTCTTCATTGGTAGTAAATACATGCAAAATAGCTGTTTTCAACTAGATGGTAGATAACAAGCAAAGTACTCACTAAAATTCAGGTTACTATAATTTTCAAAAAAAGTTAGGAGAAATATATAAACTTCATGATAAATCAGTAAAGTAAACATGAAAACTAATTAATAGCATCTTCCAGAAAATTGTTATAAATATTTATTTGTTCGGATATCCGGGAAGGCTGAAAATGTACAGTAAAAGACAATTATAGATGCTTATTTAATTACACAATAACTGTAAATATTTTTGTTTATCTACTTAAGATATATGTAGCAAAAAGACGCAAATACATGATTTGCGTCTTTGGCGTGAGATTTATAATTAGACATTCTCACTGTTATATTTCTCCATCGACTTAAACTTGCCCCCGCCAGCACCAAGTTAAAAGTGTGCCACATACCGCCAGCTTAACTACTTCCAGTAACCAATAACCACCGTGCAGTAAACTCATTGTTGATGGAATAGCAGCAGCAGCTTCAAATAGGTTGAGTTGAACTCCTATGGCGCACATCTGTGGAGTTAAGAAATAGGTGTCAAGCATAGCTATAGTTAGCAACAGCCCAGATAAAACAATACTGCCAATACGCCAGTGATATTGAGTTTTTCCTAAAGCTAGTGCCCCAGTCAATACGATCGCAGCAGATAATAACTCCATCCGATTGAAGTTCCAAAAAATCGTATAGCCTGCTGTCGTAAAACCAGCTTGGTTCATCATTCCAGAAAGATAAAGGCTAGGCATAATTACCCAGTCTAAAACTAGACTTGCACTGAGCCAAAAGCCTAAAGTCAATATGATTGCAGTTTGCCAAATTGGCCGTTTGAATTCAAGGTTAGAAATAGCAGTCATAAAATAATTGCGTGTGTTGTATTTCTTAGTTTCTAACTTTACTCGCAGTTTGACAAGAAATATCAACTAACCTTTACAAAGCGATCGCTACTTAATTATGAACTCAATCCCAAGATTTTTTAAACTTAGTTGAGAAATATTAAGATTTTATAAAAAGTAATTTAAATAGATTCTGTCTGTTAGAAATACTCAATTTTTTATATCACAAGTAACTAAGCGATCGCACTCGCAAATTTCTACATCTAGTACAACAATAGACTTCTTGCATAAGTCGGGTAAAGGGTAAGGGTTAAAGGGAAAAGGGATAGAATTAACATTCCCCTTTAACCTTTCCCCCTTTCCCCACCTCTTGCAAAAGGCACTTTTGCAAGAGGTCTAATGAAGAGTGCTGAGTGCTGAATAGGTAAAATTGTCTATTTTCAGCGCAGACATAATATCAAAACAGTGTGTTTCATTATGTCTGAGAGTGTGTTACCTGCGATCGCATATCTTGGCAATTAGTCGCAATCTTCTACCTACGAACCATACCCGCAGAAGATAAAACAGGAGTCAGAATATAGAATGGGCTACGCTTTGCTGCGCTAACAGAATTGGTAAGTCTTATATCATACAACATCTTGCTATATAAAGTACCTATCTTTAGACATATTTTTTGGAGATACCTGCTTATTCAGTACACTTCGCACGGTGGATTGACTTAAATATATTTACAGATGTTATGATTTGTATTACTCTATTGTTATGATTTGTGTTGTACTTTTCAGTTACCAACTAGTAAATTAGTTGCTGGTTGGTAACTGAAAAGGGTTAATTTAGCGATAATAAGGGAATTAAAGCAAACTGAGAACCTTTTAACAGAGAGAACCGTTCCTTATAAAAGTTAAATTTTCGTTACAAAACAACTCAGATATATCTAAATTCTGAATTTCCAGGAGTTACTGAGGTAGGCAGATGAATAGCTGGGTATTAAATTAACTCAAACAAAGAGTTATTGTACTTATGCTCCGAATGAAATTCAGTGAGTCATCTTTGTTTTTAGCCATTTTCTGGTTTAACACTAATGCAAAAACACAGCGAGATCGGGATTAATCATGCCTGTAATATCAAATGTCAGTCTGGAGATAGACAATGAGAAATAATATGAGTAGTTTACTTAAGATATGATTTTTGTAAAATCATTTGTAACATATTGGAGTTAATAGAAATTTAGTGAACTTCCTAAAAGTCTACTCTTATTCTGAAACAAATAGAGTGCAAAAGATTTAGTAATACAAGGCTTTAGACTAATGCTACAAAACAGCGAATTAACAATTAATCAGGGTTCTAACCTCAAATTGAAGCTTGGAGATCAACGGTATAATCAGTTGTCTCGGCTAGAATTTTTGCGAAATCGGACAGTTGGAAAGCCACTATATTTAAATATAGTGGAATAAATCTGAACTCAGATGATTTTCCCCAATTTAAAGTCAATAACCTACAGAAAAAGCAGGCAAGTACTATGCCAATATATTGCTAGTGGGGCTAATTGACTTGTTTGTGGTTATGCCGAATTAAAGGTTAACCAATTTACAGAATTTACTCAAATGAATGGTGTTGTTTAAAAACATTACCAGTCAGTAATAGAAGCTAGCTTTTTATTGAAAGCTAATTTTGTCCTGTCTTTTACCTGAAAGGGTAAAAAGCATAGCTCCTTGCTGGCATTCATTAAGGTAAATCGCAATTATTACCGAAATATCGCAATTTTTTAATTGGAATCAGGTCAACACACATGAACAAAGTTCAAGCGTCATTTGAAGCTACGGAAGCTGCATTTCACGTGCAAGGTTACGAAAAAATCGATTTTAGTCTTGTCTATGTGAGCGGTGCCTTTGATATTAAAAACAGAGAAATTGCAGATAGCTATGCAAAATTTGGTCGCTGTCTGACTGTAATTGATGCCAATGTCCATGAGCTTTATGGCGATCAGATCAGGTCATATTTTAGACACTATGACATTGAACTGACGGTATTTCCGATCATCATTACAGAGCCAGCTAAAACCCTGGCAACTTTTGAAAAAATTGTTGACGCTTTTTCGGACTTCGGCTTAGTTCGTAAAGAACCAGTCTTAGTCGTCGGTGGTGGTTTAGTTACTGATGTGGCTGGGTTTGCCTGCGCTTCTTACCGTCGCAAGAGCAACTATATTCGTATTCCTACAACGTTGATTGGTTTAATCGATGCAGGTGTGGCGATTAAGGTAGCAGTTAATCATCGCAAGTTGAAAAATCGCTTGGGAGCATATCATGCACCTTTGAAAGTTATCCTGGATTTCTCATTCTTGAAAACCTTGCCAACGGCTCAAGTTCGTAATGGGATGGCAGAGTTAGTAAAAATCGCGGTAGTGTCTAACTCAGAAGTCTTTGAACTGCTATACGAATATGGCGAAGAACTGCTTTCCACTCACTTTGGACATGTGAATGCGACACCAGAAATTAAAAAGATTGCTCATAAAGTCAACTACGAGGCAATCAAAACTATGTTGGAGTTAGAGACTCCTAACCTGCATGAACTAGACCTCGATCGCGTCATTGCCTACGGTCACACTTGGAGTCCTACCTTAGAATTAGCACCTCAGATACCCCTATATCATGGTCATGCGGTCAATATAGATATGGCTTTGTCTGCAACCATTGCAGCGCAACGCGGCTATATTCCCACAGGAGAGCGCGATCGCATCCTAGACTTGATGAGTCGTATAGGTTTATCACTCGATCATCCTCTACTAGATGGGGATTTACTCTGGGATGCTACCCAGTCTATAAGCTTGACACGAGATGGAAAGCTACGTGCAGCTATGCCTTGTCCGATTGGTGAGTGCTTCTTTGCCAACGATCTAACTCGTGAAGAGCTTGATGCTGCCCTAGCTGAACACAAACGTCTTTGTGCTAAATATCCTCGTGGCGGAAAAGGTGTTGACGCATACATTGAAAGTCAAGAAGCCAAGCTCGTAGGGGTGTGAAGAGATGACAAGTGTTTTAGGACGAGAAACAGCTAGACCGATAACGCCACACAGTATCTTAGTAGCCCAGCTACAGCAAACCCTCAAATTAGCAGAAGAGAACAACATTCCCGTAGAGATATTAGATTCTTTGCGGCAAGGTGTTCAATTAGCGGTAGGTTTAGATCCCTACTTGGATGATTACACTACTCCCGAATCGAGCTACTTAACAGCATTGGCGCAAAAAACTAGTAAAGAAGACTGGAGTAAGCGTTTCAGCGATGGTGAAACAGTGCGTCAACTAGAGCAGGAAATGCTCTCAGGACATCTGGAAGGACAGACATTGAAAATGTTTGTTCATCTCACCAAAGCAAAGCGCGTTCTAGAAGTAGGGATGTTCACAGGATATTCAGCTTTAGCAATGGCAGAAGCATTACCAAGTGATGGGCAACTTATCGGTTGTGAAGTAGATCCTTATGTTGCTGAATTTGCTCAAGCTTGCTTTAGTGAGTCTCCCCACGGCGACAAAATTGTTGTGGAAGTAGCACCTGCCTTAGAGACACTCCACAAGCTAGCTGCAAGAAAAGAAGTATTCGATCTGATCTTCATTGATGCGGATAAAAAAGAGTATGTAGATTACTTCGAGATCATTTTGGATAGTAATTTACTGACTCGCGACGGTTTAATCTGTGTGGATAACACTTTGTTGCAAGGACAAGTTTACCTACCATCAGAACAACGCACCGCCAACGGTGAAGCGATCGCTCAGTTCAACCGCGTTGTTGCCGCCGATCCTCGTGTAGAGCAAGTTCTGTTACCCATCAGAGATGGTGTAACCCTAATTAGACGCGTGGCGTAACAAAGTTTGTAGAGACGTTGTAATGCAACGTCTCTACAATAAACACAAAGGAAAGACTTATGGCACAATCAATTTCTTTATCTCTGCCTCAATCCCCAACATCATCAACAGGTATTAGGGTAAAGCTAGTAGCTCTATTCAAGACTCTCGGTACTCTGACATTATTACTAATAGCCTTGCCGTTCAATGCTTTGATAGTGTTGATATCTTTGTTGTGGGGTATGATGCGATCGCCGTTTACGAAAAAAGCTGTCGTAGCTGCTCATCCTCAGACTATCTTGGTAAGTGGAGCCAAGATGACTAAAGCATTGCAACTTGCTCGCTCCTTCCATACCGCAGGACACAGAGTTATTTTGATTGAAGGTCACAAATACTGGTTGTCTGGTCATAGATTCTCAAAAGCGGTAAGTCGTTTTTATACAGTTCCGGCTCCACAATCAGATCCAGAAAGCTATATCCAGGCGCTAGTAGAAATTGTCAAGCAAGAAAAGGTTGACGTTTATGTACCTGTATGCAGTCCTGTCGCTAGCTATTATGACTCTTTAGCAAAGCCTGTATTATCAGAATACTGCGAAGTTTTCCACTTCGATCCAGATATAACCAAAATGTTGGATGATAAATTTGCCTTTACCGATCGGGCGCGATCGCTTGGTTTATCTGTCCCCAAATCGTTTAAAATCACCGATCCTCAACAAGTTATCAATTTCGATTTTAGTCAAGAAACCCGCAAATATATTCTTAAAAGTATTGATTACGACTCTGTTCGCCGCTTAAATTTAACCAAACTTCCCTGCGACACCCCAGAGGAGACAGCAGCCTTTGTCAACAGTTTACCCATCAGTCCAGAAAAACCTTGGATTATGCAAGAGTTTATCCCTGGTAAAGAGTTATGCACACATAGTACAGTGCGGGATGGGGAATTAAGATTGCATTGCTGTTCAAACTCTTCTGCGTTTCAAATCAACTATGAAAACGTCGAAAATCTCCAAATTCGTGAATGGGTGCAACACTTCATCAAGAGTTTGGCACTGACTGGGCAAGTTTCTTTTGACTTTATCCAAGCAGAAGACGGTACAGTTTACGCCATTGAATGCAATCCTCGTACCCATTCGGCAATCACAATGTTCTACAATCACCCCGGTGTTGCAGATGCCTATCTTGGTAAAACTCCCCTAGCTGCACCTCTGGAACCCTTAGCAAGTAGCAAGCCGACTTACTTTTTATATCACGAAGTCTGGCGACTAACTGGTATTCGTTCTTGGAAACAATTGCAAACATCGATTAATACTCTAGTGCGGGGCACTGATGCTATTTATAGTCTTGATGACCCCATACCATTTTTGACTTTGCATCATTGGCAGATTCCCTTGCTTTTACTAAAGAATCTCCAACAACTCAAAGGATGGGTAAAAATAGACTTCAATATTGGCAAACTAGTGGAATTAGGTGGGGATTAAATAATTCGTAATTCGTAATTGAAGAAGAATTCATGCACATTATAGTCCCTTCCTCGTTTGCGGGGAGAGGTTCTTGTCGCTCACTCAACTGATAACCGATATATCAATTCTAATACTACATAGGAAGATGAATAATGTCAGTACTTCGTATTCTTCATTTAGTTGGGTCTGCATACAATGATTTTTACTGTGATTTGTCACGCCTTTATGCCCAAGACTGTCTCGCGGCAACGGCAGAGCGATCGCACTATGACTTTCAGATTGCCTACATCACACCCGATCGCCAATGGCGATTTCCTCCCTCACTCAGCCGTGAAGATATTGCTGATACCAAACCGATGACTCTGTTTGATGCTATAGAGTTTATAACAGCGCAAAACATTGATCTCGTGTTACCGCAAATGTTTTGTATTCCTGGAATGACTCACTACCGCGCCCTATTCGACCTGCTGAAGATTCCTTACGTAGGCAATACTCCAGATATCATGGCGATCGCAGCGCACAAAGGCAGAGCCAAAGCAATTGTCGAAGCAGCAGGGGTAAAAGTGCCTCGTGGAGAACTACTTCGCCAAGGAGACGTTCCGACAATTACACCTCCAGCGATCGTTAAACCTGCAAGTTCTGACAACTCTTTAGGGGTGGTCTTAGTCAAAGACGTTACTGATTATAATGTTGCTCTCAAACAAGCATTTGAATATGCTTCAGAGGTGATCGTAGAAGAATTCATCGAACTCGGTCGAGAAGTCAGATGCGGTATCATTGTCAAAGACGGCGACCTAGTGGGTTTACCCCTTGAAGAGTATCAAGTAAACTCCAACGATAAACCCATCCGTAACTTTGCTGATAAACTCAAACAAACGGACGATGGTAACTTAGATTGTGCTGCTAAAGATAATATCAAAGCTTGGATAGTAGACCCTAACGATCCAATTACCGAAAAGGTTCAGCAAGTAGCTAAGAAGTGTCATCAGGCTTTGGGTTGTCGTCACTACAGTTTATTTGACTTCCGCATCGACCCAAAGGGAGAACCTTGGTTTTTAGAAGCTGGGTTGTATTGTTCTTTTGCCCCCAAAAGTGTGATTTCTTGTATGGCAAAGGCCGCGGGAATCTCTGTAAATGAGTTATTAATGACAGCTATCAATGAAACCTTGGGCAGTAATCAAAAGGTGTTGCAGAATTGTTAGTGAATTTATCACCATAGGTTTTCTGCTTGTAGTGGGTTGGAGAGCGATCGCTCTCCTATCGGTATTTAAATACTACCAAATATTAATTTACACAAATATACATAATTTTAAAATATTTTAAAGATACACAACTTAAGTAAATGTCTAATTCTCCCAGGAGTTTGATAGGTTTTGTTTTACTAACTCATCGGAAACCTCTACAAATTTACAGACTAATAAATAAGTTAAATAGTATGTTTAACTATCCTGTCATTGTGTGTCATCATGATTTCTCAAAATGTGATTTATCTGTAAATACTCTATCAAAAAATGTTTTATTAGTACGCCCTCATCTACAAACAGAGTGGGCAAGTTTTGTTTTAGTAGAAGCTACAGTACAAGCACTTAAATTAATGTACGAAGTTCCAGAGCCACCAGATTGGTTTGTATTACTTAGTGGAGCAGACTATCCCATTAAAAATGCAAATCAAATATTGGATGATCTGAACTCAAATTCTTATGATGCTTATATTCAGCATGAGAAAATCACTTATGAAACTTATAAATATGATTTAAGACCGAGCATTTTATGGCAAAAAAAATCCTATCAGCGATACTGTACGAAATCGTTTTCTTTCAATTACTCAAAAAAACATTTGGCACATCTGAATCTAGAAATATGTTTTGAACATCCGTTATTAACTAAACCTTTCCTTCCTTTTTCTAAAAAACTTGCTTGCTTCAGTGGAAGTCAATGGTTTTGTGCCAATAGCAAAGCTGCTAAGTACATTATCGATTTTCACAGCCAGAAAAATGCATTAACCTTATACTACAGTAAGCTTCAGTATGCAGATGAGTCCTATTTTCAAACTGTACTTGCTAATTCACCTCATCTGAAACTGCAAAACGACCGTAGGCGCTATATTGATTGGTCAGATGGAGGCAGTCATCCTAAGACATTGCTGATGGAAGACTTGCCAAATTTGCTAGCATCATCTGCTCACTTCGCTCGAAAATTTGACATTGATATAGATAGCAAAATTCTTGATGAACTTGATAAGATTACATCCTAGCGATTACACATTTTGCTAAACCCAGTGAGTTAACAATTCAAATACAAAATCAAGAGTTTTTAACCCACGGAGGTGGGTTTTGTCTGTATAGCTGCGACTTCTAGTCGCCCGGTGAGTAATAAATTAGACTTTTCAAACAACCTCTCACATCCATAAGCAACAAATTTCATCCTAAGTACCCAAATCTTTTTTAACGATAAGTGGTACAAGTGAAGCTAATCGTAATATACCAGATACAATAAATACTTCCGCTATGCCAAAAGACCCAGCAAATTGAGCGATGAAGCCACCGATAGTTGCTCCTAAAGCACCACTTACGCCAGCTATTGCTGCTGCGATCGCAAAATAGATAGACTGATTTTTGACTGGTGCAATCTCTATTTGGAGATTTTTATTACACAAGTCAACTCCTCCCCAATTAGCCCCAATGAAAATATGTAGCAGCGGCAACCACAGCCAAAGATCGAGAGGACTAGAACCCATCTTCAGCCACAGCCAAGGTATGATAGCAATTAGAATTCCAGTAGAAATTAGAATCGGACGATTGCCTATTTTATCTGCTAATCTACCCCACACGATCAGCATTACCATGTGTGCCCCTGCTCGTAGGCTGTTGTAGAAA
Organism: Nostoc sp. C052; assembly: GCF_013393905.1. GTDB lineage: Bacteria > Cyanobacteriota > Cyanobacteriia > Cyanobacteriales > Nostocaceae > Nostoc. The sequence continues at coordinate 7,808,879 of NZ_CP040272.1, read as the reverse complement.
GTTACCCAACTCACATCTAGGTTCAGGGTATCTAGCAAGTAGAGATTAAAAAACGGGGCACTTAGGTTAACAGCAAACGTCCATGAACCAAAATAAAGTAGAAACACCAAAAAATTAGAGTTTTTCCAAATGCTGCTATCTATCTGGTTTTGGGTAGCTGGTATTTGCGGCAGAGAGATTGCTTCAGATATCTCACCAGGTTCTTTTCGTGCAGAGTTTGACTGAATATTACTGGTTTGAGATGAGTTAGCATAATAAGTATTTTGTAATTGGGGATTTATATCTACCTGGAAATACTGACATCCCAAGCTCACAATTCCAAAGATAATGCCTAAGAGCAAAATCACTCCATAACCTTGAATAGTCCCTCCGTACCAATGTGATACGACTAAACCGGCTATTGGCAAACCAATCAACTCGGTTAAGTTAGCAAGGCTATTGCGTAGCCCAAAATATCTACCTCGTAATCGCCGTGGGACTAACATTGCTATCCAACTGAACCACGATGCAGTTCCTAATCCTCCTAAAAGATGGCTAGATACGAGAATTACAAGCGACAACGCCACTAATTGCTGGGAATTAAGCGCTCCCGCACCAAAGCTAAAAATGCCAATTACTAAAATCAGCCACAGTAGCCGACCAATCCCATGAGTACGAAGGGAATATTGAAAGCGGCTAGTGCTACGTTCAGATAAGTAAGCACCCATTGGCTGAAAGAGATTCACCAACATGGGGATAGAACTTACCATACCAAATACCATCGGACTGGCATCTAACTCCACTAAGAAGTTACCTAGCAAAACTCCACCAGTGCCAATAGAGAAAATTGCTGCGAAAATACCATCGATAGTAGAAGCCTTCAAACTCTTGCGAATACCATCTTTAGAGATAGGAGGGATGAGTGTCGAGGTAGGAGAGAGTGTTATTGATGGTGAGGAAATCTCAGTAATTTCTATAGAAAGAGGCGCATTTGTTTCAATTTGAGAAGAATCCATAAATCTAGTATTTAAGAAAATAATTAGGATTTACGCACCATACATACAGCAGGGAATAGTGAACTCTTACTTGGGTTGAAAGTGCCTTGGTATATGACTTTTTATGAGATTTTGTACTTCATTTCCCTGGAATCTGCTGTATGTACTATACTAACTTTGAACTTTTCAGCTATGTCTAACACCCAAAATAGAAAGAGAGACGCGATAAATCGCCGTCTCTACAAGGAATTTCTTTAGTAGTTATACCAATTTAAAAAAAAGAATGTGACAGATAAAACCTGAAAACCTACATTAGAGCAGGCTTTCTTAATTTTGAATTTTGAATTGGTGTTATTTTTCCTGAAATGTCCAGACTCCTTCATCCCAATCTGATTCTGTTGGGGGTGATTGTAACCAATGCTGACAACGCAATAAGTGCAACATAGCAGCTTTGTCCTGGCTATCGGCTGCCAAAACATTAGCAAACTCAGCTCTAGCACGAGAAAACTGCCGCTTGAGGTAATACTCACGCCCTTTATGATAATGCTCAATTACTTGCAATTTTTCGCTTTCAATTGGATTGGAACGCAAACCCAATAATTCATATATAGCTACTGGTTCGTTTCTACCTTTAACACGAATGTAATCTAGTTCTCTAGCCCAAATTTGCTCTTGGCATGGTTGAAAAGTATTATGGCTAATAATAATATCGCAACCATATTGCTTACTAACACTTTCTAAGCGGGAGCCAAGATTAACGCCATCACCAATAGCGGTAAATTCCATCCGCTTACTAGAGCCGATATTTCCACTAATCACGGTATCGGAGTTGATGCCAATGCCAATTTTAATTTTGGGCTTATCATCTGTATAGCGACGTTGATTAAATTCGTGTAGACGAACACGCATTTCTAAGGATGTTTGCACTGCCATCCAAGCATGTTCTTCTAATGGTAAAGGAGAACCAAACACAGCCATGATGGCATCGCCGATGTATTTGTCAAGAGTGCCTTTATGTTTAAAGACTGCCTCCACCATTGATTCAAAATATTCATTGAGCATACTTACCACTTCTTCTGCTTCTAAGTTTTCTGTCAAAGTGGTGTAGCCACGAATATCCGAAAATAATATCGAAACTTCTTTGCGATCGCCTCCTAGTTTAGCATCATCTAATTTCAGCAATTCTTCGGCTAATTCCTGGGTCATGTAGCGGTACATCGTACTCTTGAGCCGCTTTTCATCACTAATATCTTCCATTACCACCAGCGCCCCCCGGACTTGCTCTTGGTCGCTAGCATCGGCAATGGTGTTAATCGATAAATTAATACTATGCTGTTCTGTACCAGTGCTAATAAGTGTGCGATCGGGGTAATATTGCTGACGACCTTTTAAGTCAACTGCATGTAAAGCATCCTGATACCACTTGCTAAAGTCGCCTTCTTTGATGCCAATGACATCATTAACTAATTTACCTTCTAAACGGTCATTTATTCCCAGTCCTAGCAAACGTTGGGCGCTTTCATTGGCGGCGATAATTAACCCAGTTTTATCAGTGGAAACTACTCCATTGGAAAGACTACGCAGAATATCCCGTTGCATTTGTTCTTGTTGCTTGACTGTGGCAAACAACTGGGCATTTTGCAGCGCTACTCCTGCTTGAATATTAAAAGCTTCCATGAATTCTTCATCGTTGCGGTCAAAGCTAGCTTGGAAGCAGTCGGGAGCTTTGGGCCAATCAGCTGGATTATAAGGGGGAAAATCACCATTTTTCTTTTTATTTACGAGTTGGGTAACGCCAATCAGTTGTTGATCGGCATTAAACACTGGCATACAAAGTAAGCTACAGGTGCGATAGCCATTTTGCTGGTCTAGTTTTTGGGCTGTTTCTGAGTCAGGATCGTAGTACAAATCAAAGCCTATATTCAGCTTTTTGCCAGAAGCCGCGACGATCCCAGCAAAACCTTTACCTACAGGGACTCGCAACTCTTTCGTTGAACCATCATCCTGAGTGATTTTCGTCCACAATTCATGACGATCGCGGTCTATTAACCATAGTGTACTGCGATCGGCATTCATCAGCTCCTTGGCTTCATCCATCACTCGTTTGAGTGTGTCTTCTAAGTCCAGACTGCTTTGAGAAAGTGACTTAATTGCCTTCATCAGCGCCGCCACCGCTCTTTGTTTTTGGGTAGCTACATAAAAAGAGCGCGAAGACTCTAAAATTAGGCGAATCGAAGGGGCAAATTCTTGAAATAATTGTTCGTCAGCACAGCTAAAACCTCTGGTATCAATTCGCTCTGCAAGTGCAGCATCGTGGTTATTTCCAGATTTTAATTTATTCAGTAATTGTACTACTGCAACTAATTGCCCATGTTCATTTAACAACGGCAAAGCGAGCATGGTGTAGGTGCGATAACCAGTTCTTTTTTCTTGTTCTTGGGCAAAATGCGATCGCGGATCGTTATAAAAATCAAAGGGAATATTGATAACTTCTTTAAAAGTGGCAACTTCACCACCAATGCCTTTATTTGCGGGGATACGAATTTCTAAAGAGCGACCGCCCTCACCCTCAGCTAAAATTGACCAGAGTTCTTGTTTTTCTTCATCCAATAAAAATATCGTCGTCCGGTCTGCACCCAGTAATTCCCCGGTTTTTAAGGTAATCGAATGCAACATTTCTTGCAGAATGGTTTCAAACCCATGAGAATCCAGCATTGATAGGGTTTGATGGACAATCTGTAATTTTTGCTCGACATCCTTAACGACCTGTTTAAAAGTATCCTGAGTCAGGGGAGCAAGAAACGTAGAAAAAGTTCCTTGTCTTGTGGCAAGAGCACCCACAGGAGCAGAATTCGCTTGTAATTCGAGGTTTTCTTGGTTGTGAACACCAATAATCACATCAGTGGTCTCCCCACAACTTCCTTGATACGCTGACATAACTGGTATTTTATATAGCGGGATGAGATTTTAGATTTAACAATGAGATTAAATTTATGTAAGTGGTGTTAAAAGCAACAGTTGCTCGACATTATCCATAGTTTAATCGCTTGTTCAGCCAGCGTCATCCTGTGAACTAAGGCGGAAGTTGATTACTAATAAGGATGACTTGACCAAAACCCCTTCCTACTAATGATCAATAGAGGGTCAGACCCCTCATTTAAACGAGAAAACAATGTTTTTGACAAGCGATCGCTTGTTAGTATTGCCTTGTAATTATGTTGTAGAGGCAGACAAATTAACATTGCTGTGTCTGTAGGACACGATCTATTTCCTTGAACGTTGTAAGTAATTTTACTGATTTTAGATTAGGTCTAGCTCAACTGCGATCGCAGATATAAATAGACCACGCGGTAGCAATACTGTTCGGTTAAGCATTTTTAACTTGAAATTGGGTTTGGGGAAAAGGTTAAGGGTTAAAGGTTAAAGGTTTTTCTTTTCCCTTTTCCCCCGCCCCTTGCCCTACCTTCCCCTTTTCCCCTTAACCGAAAGGTATTGCACGCGGTAGAGGCACAGCATTGCTCATTAGTGTCAACTGAACGTGAAAGTTAGCCTAGAACTAGCTCTTAGATTAACTCGTTCCCAGTCGGAGACTGGGAATGCTCGTCGTTGAGGCTCTGCCTCTCGAACTCGCGGCAGAGCCACTTTTGAGTTGCATTTCCAGCCTCCGGCTGGAAACGAGGTTTTAAAGAAGTTTCAGTTTAATGTGTGCCCTTACGACAGATGTGGTTCAATAATCTGTTGTGATGGCTGTGGCAAATGACCAGATTGTAGATATTTATTTTTATCCAGATAAAGTTAATTAAAAATATTAAGCACAATATTATTTCAGCCAAACATAAATATAAAATCAGATGCAATCTTTTAGTTTATTCCATATTTACATGGGATAGAACATATACTCGATTGTTGGAAATCCACAGGATTATTTTGATGAAAAAATTGAAGGCTCGACTATTTTTAGGCTTGACAGGCGCATTTTTGGCAGTAGGATACTCTGGTTTGCTGGCTAGAGAAATTCCCATGCAGAGTACATCAAATCTGAGAAAGAATCTCTTAGCACAATCAGAAACCAACCAAAATGTCAATGAGTATCTGGAGAAAAATAAACCGGAAAGTTATGAGGCTCTTAAAAAGCAGTTAAATGTAGCTATTGAAGATGCAAAAAGACCAAGTAAAGATAAAGTGGTAAACAATCTTTGGCCATTGTCAAAAAGTAATACTCAAATCAAATGGAGAGAGAATAATGGCAAAATTGAATATCTGATGGCGAATTGGAAATATGTCAAAAACCCAACTGAAGATTGGAAAGTAGGTACGAAAAAAAGTATAGAAGCACGAACCTGGTTAACAGCCGTTCCTCAAGTTAAAGAATTCTGTCAAAATTGTAAGGGTATCGGCATAAATATTCCCGGTAATATTATGCTTTCACTGAGATTACAGCAATATTTAGGCTTAATTTTAAATAGAAACTCAAATAAGACGCATTTTATAGAAATGTGGGTGAAAGCCGAAGATTTAAGTAGACCATGCGTCGATCCAGAAATTAATGATTCTAGTTGTAATGTTTTTGATATACCGATTCCTGCTAGTTATCGAGTTTTGCAAGATATATACACAACTTCTTATGCAGTTGGGAGTCAAGAACATTATCCTTGGACAGGTTTAGGTTATACCTATGATTGGGGAAATCCGAAAAAACCTCGTGAAGGAGCTAGTGAGTTTCTGATCGACGCAACTAAAGAAAAACCCATAGAAGTAGAAGTTGTTTCAATCACAGCCACGAAAGAATATTGTAATAATCAATATTTAACGGTCAAAAATTAGAAATAAGCTATCATGAAACACCTCGAAGGAAAAGTGGCTTTGGTAACAGGTGCTACGCGGGGACTTGGTAGGGGAATTGCCATTGGTCTTGGTGAAGCAGGTGCAACTGTATACGTAACGGGCCGGAGCCTCAACAACTCTTCTAGTGATGGGGTTTCAGGGAGTCTTAGTGAAACGAAATCAGCCATTGAGGAAGTCGGTGGTGTATGCATTCCCGTTCAAGTAGACCACAGCGATGATGAGCAGGTGCGTTTGCTGTTCGATCGCATTCAAGATGAGCAGAATGGACAACTCGATCTACTAGTAAATAATGCTTATTCAGGAGTTCAGGCAATAAGAGACGCTTTTGGGCAGCCATTTTGGGATTGTGAGCCTAGTCTTTGGGATGCTAGTAATAATGTTGGTCTTCGTAGCCACTATGTTGCCAGTATTTTTGCTGCCCGAATTATGACTAAGCGTCACTCTGGACTAATTTGCACCATTTCTTCGTGGGGTGGGATGTCTTATATTTTTAATACAGCTTATGGAGTTGGCAAAGCAGCTTGCGATCGCCTTGCTGCTAATATGGCTGTTGAACTCAAACCCCATAACGTTACTTCTGTTTCAATTTGGCCGGGTATTGTTGGTACTGAGCTTTTTTCGCGTTTTGCTTCTGAGATGAATCAAACCAATGGTACTGAAAAGAATTTCTCATTTTTAAGCGATCGCTACAATTGGGAAACTCCCTTATTAACTGGACGGGCGATCGCTGCACTTGCTGGTGAAGCAAATGTTATACACCATACAGGACGTGTGCAAATTGTTGCCGAACTGGCTAAAAAATATGGAATTGTAGATGAAAATGGCGATCGTCCTGCCTCATTACGCTCTCTGCGTTTTGTGCTACCTGCTGCATTGCCCGTACTGAGAAAGTATTCATGGCTTATACCTGATATTAAAATGCCGTGGTCACTGCTATTATTGAGTGCCCTCGGCTCACCTAAAATTTAATGAGGATTGAGCATTCGGGTAAAAAATATCCAATTAACTCTTGTGGGGTAGGCGACACGAGAGCCCTATAGACTGGGCTCTCGTGTCGCCCACCCCACAATATTGGATAATTTATTTCTTGGAGTTCCCTTATTGTAGAGACGGCGAATCATCGCGTCTTGCCTTAACCGAACCGTATTACGGGATGAGGGGACAAGAGGACAAGGGAATAACCAATCCCCAATCTCCTTTTCCCAAACAAGCTGTTTGAGGCCATAAAACTTTGTATCCTGAATTAATAGGTCTTAATTAATAGTTTTTTTAAAACTGGTGCAAGAAGATTTTAGGCTGATTGTTGATTTAGTTTCAGTTCTAGCCGTTGCAGCCTGTGGTGGACTGTTGGCAGCACTTCTGCGACAACCGGTGCTGCTAGGATATCTCATTGGCGGGATGATCATTGGGCCAGCCGGACTGGGATTGATTAAAGAAGTCATTCAAGTAGAGACTCTGGCACAGTTTGGAGTCGCCTTTTTGTTATTCGCTTTGGGTGTAGAATTTTCCTTTGCAGAACTCAAGAAGGTAAAAGCGATCGCTCTTGGTGGCGGCGGACTCCAGATTGCTTTGACAATTCTAGTCACAGTTGCAATCTGTGGGTTAACTGGAGCCTGGGGAGCTTTACCTGCTAAAGGTATGTTTTTAGGGTGTATTCTGTCTTTGTCTTCCACAGCCGTTGTTCTCAAGTGTTTGATGGAGCGCAACGAAACAGAAACGCCCCACGGGCAAGTAATGCTGGGAATTTTAGTAGTACAGGACTTGGCACTAGGACTGATGTTAGCAGTCTTACCAGCCCTCAACCAACCAGCAGAAACCATTGGTATCGCTGTGCTAACGGCGCTAGTTTTGATTGGTTTATTTGCTGCTGGGGCGATCGCTGCGGGGATTTGGCTGATACCGCCTTTATTGCGATTGCTAGCCCGTACCGAAAGTAAAGAACTATTCTTATTAGGAGTTGTAGCCCTGTGTTTGGGTATTGCTCTATTAACAGAGCATTTGGGGCTATCCATTGAAATGGGGGCATTTGTCGCGGGTTTGATGATTTCTGAGGTGGAGTACGCCGATCAAACCCTGACTTATGTGGAACCACTGCGAGATATCTTTGCCAGTTTATTTTTTGCCGCCATTGGGATGTTAATTGACCCAGTGTTTTTGTGGAACAACCTAGAATTGATTTTGGGGTTAGTGGCAATAGTTTTCGTAGGTAAATTTTTGATTATCACGCCCCTAGTGAAATTATTCCGCTACCCTTTGAAAACAGCCATAATCGCCGGTTTGGGACTGGCGCAAATTGGGGAATTTTCCTTTGTTCTCGCTAGTGAAGGGCAGTCTTTGGGGCTGGTGTCCCGACAAGTATACTTATTAATTTTGGGAACCACCGCAGTCACTCTCATGCTGACTCCTTTTGTACTGCGGTTAGTGCCATTTTTATTTAACTTTGCCGAATCAATGCCTTGGTTGAAACCGTATTTAGAAGAAGATGAGGCGCGAGATGTATCGGAAGATTTGCCCTTCAAAGACCATGTGGTAGTTTGTGGCTATGGACGAGTGGGTAAGAATTTGGTGAAGTTGTTGCAGCAACATCACCTACCTGTGGTAGTAATAGACCAATCGGAGAGCAGAATTCAGCAGTTGCGTGAGGCTGGGGTGTCTTATGTATATGGTAATTGCGTGAGTTTACATGTTCTGGAAACTGCCGGCGTGAATCATGCCAAAGGAATGGCGATCGCACTACCAGACCCTATGAGTACCCGTCTTTGCTTGAAACGCGCTTTGGAATTGCGCCCAGAATTAGATTTGGTTGTCCGTGCTACCCAGGATAAAAATATTGAAGTGCTGTATCAATTAGGAGCCAGAGAAGTTGTGCAACCAGAGTTTGAAGCCAGTTTAGAAATGGCAACCTATTTATTAACTGGCTTAGGCTTGTTGTCACCACCTGTCGTCCAACGAGAAATGCAGCAAATCCGCAACGATCATTATTTAGATTTACGGCCAGAACGTTCTGCAACTGAAGTTGCTCGTGATTTACGCCAAGCAACTCTCGATTTAAATCAGCGCTGGTATCCTCTCCCAGCTGCTTCGCCTTTAATTGGTATGACCATAGAAGAAGCAGATATGCGCTATTTAACAGGAGCAAGTTTAATGGCAATTCGCCGTGCTAACGGCGATGAAATCGATTATCCCAATAATAAAACCAAATTAGAAGAAGGCGATCGCTTGCTGGTTGTGGGAGCAGATGAAGAACTGGCAGCTTTGGCAGAATTCGCCAAGGGACAAGCGGCTGTACCCGGAGAGAATAGTGCTTGTCAGTGGGTTACAGTCAATGCAGATGCGCCAACACTAGGTAAAACTCTTGCAGATTTAGATATCGCCAAGCAGTATGCAGTACAGGTACAGGCGATCCGGCGAGATGGCAAGTTTATCCGCTATCCTGATGGCGGTATGGATTTGCGAGTTAGCGATCAAGTATTGTTATGTGGTAACTTGTCAGGTCTGAGTCAATTAGAGCAGTTATTTGCGATCGCCAGTTCAGTACCCCTTTCTGTTCCAGTGGTGAAAGCTGGTGAGGCAGAAATTCTCAAAGAGTCCCTGCCTATAGATAATTGGCGAGAATAGTCATTAGTCATTCATTGGTTATTCACAAAGGATAAATGACTAACTCTTGGGTTTAATATAAGCGATCGCTTGTTTCCAAATAATGATTTGCTGACTGTTTTCATCAACAATACAGATACACTGTGGATCTTGCCATAAAACCTTTCCTGTCAACACATCCTGAGTTAGCAGCTTTAACTCTACTGGCGTTGTTTGTTTAATCAGGTTTTGGACTTGTCTAATACTGGGTAAAGTGGTGTCAAATTCGGTAAGCATTTTTAGTAAAGATGAACCTACAAGGCAAAATAAAGAGTAACTAATCCTTGATAATTCATCCTTGAAGAAATGGCAATCGAATTTACTAAGTATCATGGTCTAGGCAACGACTTCATTTTGATTGACAATCGCTCGTCATCTTTGCCTGTATTAACCCCAGAGCAAGCGATCGAGTTGTGCGATCGCCATTTTGGTATCGGTGCTGATGGTGTTATTTTTGCCCTACCCGGCGAAAACGGCACTGATTACACCATGCGGATTTTTAATTCTGATGGTTCAGAACCGGAAATGTGTGGTAACGGCATTCGCTGTTTAGCTGGCTTTTTAGCAGATTTAGAAGGAGAATCGCGGAATAAAGACTTGTATCGCATTCATACCCTAGCTGGTGTGATGATTCCCCAAATCCTTCCTGATGGTCAAGTAAAGGTGGATATGGGTTTACCCAGGTTACTCGCTGGCGAAATTCCTACCACCCTTGCAACTGCTGAAGAAAAAGTCATTTCTTTGCCGTTGGAGGTGGCGGGGCAAACTTGGGATGTCACTTGTGTAAGTATGGGTAATCCCCACTGTATTACCTTTGTGGAAGATGTCGCAGCAATTGAGCTAGAAACCATCGGCCCCAAATTTGAGCATCACCCAGTTTTTCCGCAACGCATAAATACCGAATTTATTCAAGTAGTGCGCCGTGACTATCTAAAAATGCGGGTATGGGAACGGGGTGCTGGAATTACCTTAGCTTGTGGGACTGGTGCTTGCGCTTCCTTAGTCGCTGGAGTGTTAACTGGAAAATGCGATCGCACTGCCACTATAGAATTACCAGGTGGCCCCTTACAAATTGAATGGTCAGAAGTAGACCAAAGGGTTTATATGACAGGCCCAGCCGAGAGGGTATTCACAGGAAAATTGTAAAAATTATTTCTTCTCTGATCTCTGTGTTCTCTGCGCCTCTGCGGTTCAATAAATAAACCACAGAGGCACAGAGGAACCAGAGAGAGAATATAAAGACATTACTCCAATGCCATTAAAATCAGGCGATTCCACCGTTTACACGAATATTTTGCCCAGTAATCCACCTGGCTTCGTCGCTAGCGAGAAACGCTACTACGTCGGCGATTTCTTGCACATCTCCCAGTTTGCCAAAAGCAGCCATTTGGGCTAAACGGTCTATCTGTTCTTGTGTTTTACCTTCTCGGAATAGTTCTGTATCGGTGGGGCCAGGAGAAATAACATTAACTGCGATCGCTTTTGCACCCAATTCTTTAGCTAGTACCCGCGTGATTTGTTCTACAGCACCCTTGGTTGCGACATAGGCACTATAAGTTGGCAACATCATCACCGTCGTTGATGAGGAAAAGTTGATAATCCGTCCTCCTTCTGACATGTGTTGTGCGGCTTGTTGGCAAGTAAAATAAGTGCCTTTGACATTAATTGCATAAATCCGATCAAACTCTTCTTCTGTCACCTGAGTAATTGGTTTATAAAAGGCGATTCCGGCATTGTTGACCAAAATATCGACTTTACCAAAACGTTCTAGTGTTTGTTCAAACAACCGTTGAATATCGCGTACTTTGCTAATATCAGCTTGGATAGCGATCGCCCCTACTGCCAACTTTTCAATTTCTGCAACAACTTCCTGTGCTTTGCCTGCATTACCCGCATAATTAACGACAATAGATGCGCCGTTACCAGCTAATTTTAGTGCAATCGCTCGTCCAATCCCCCGCGATGCACCAGTGATAATTGCAACCTTTCCTGCCAAAGATGCCATAGATTAATTTGCTTTGATTTTGGTTTACTAAAGTAATTAGTCATTGGTCATTAGTCATAGAGAAGAGGCAGGAGGCTCAGTTGGCAGAAATTCTTTAATTTTGAATTTTGAATTGATTTCTCCCCCATCTTCCACTCGCCACCCTTCACTAAGATTCTGGAACGATCGCAACACCATCCCTAAGATTGAGCAATCCTGAGATAATAACTTTATCTTCTGGTTGTAATCCTTCAATAACTTGGTAATTATTACCTTTGATCTCGCCTAACTTTACTTGTCTTTGTCGAGCTACTTGTTGGGATATACCTTGGGGAGATTGTTCGGTTTCAACTACATAAACAAAAGTGTCCCCACCGATACGAGTCATTGCTGTTGTGGGGATTAAAACTCCGGGGCGCTGATTCCAGAACACTCTAGCTCTTACCAATTGATCTGCCCGTAATTGACCATTAGGGTTATCAAAAAGTGCTTTGATTAATATCGTTTGCGTCTCATTACTGGCGCTAGGTGCGATGAAAAATACCCTACTTCTACCCAGTTTTTGACCTTGTGTATTCATAACCTCCACTGGCATTCCCTTACGCAACTGGGTTCCTTGCTGTAGTGGTACAGAGATATTCACTTCTAAAGGTTGATTTTGGGTGATATTAACTAATTGTGTGGAAGTATTAACTAAATCACCAACTTTCACAGCAATATTACCAATAGTGCCATTAAAGGGAGCGGTAATTTTGTCGTACTGGATCTGCTGTGTTTGATTTACATTAGCTTGCTGCAAGGATTTTTCAGCCTGCAAGATAATGGCTCGTTGTGCTTGAATCCTGGAATCAATTGCATCAAGACTAGTCTTAGCAGTAGCGAGTCTGTCAGCAAACTGATTGCTAGTCTGTCGAGATATGGCTCCTTGTTCAGCTAAGTTGACAAACTTTTCATAGTTCTGCTGGTACAATCGCACATTTGCAGCGTATGATGGTCTTTCTGCTTCCAGAGATTTGAGTGTTGCGCGGGCATTTGCCAGTTGCAATAAAAATGCTTGGGGCACAGTATTGTTAAGAGCGATCGCTGCTTGTGGTGTACGATCTACTTGGAGAATTGCCGCTCCTGCGGGGACTGGATCTCCCGATTTTACAAGTATTTGGGTAACTTGGCCCTGAATCTTCGGCTGAAGCGTGACTGAGCGCTGAGATTTTAGGCTAGCAATAAAATCTGAACTTTCCTCAATTATGCCGCTTTGTACTGTCGATATTTTGACTCTTACCCCTTGAGGTTGAACATTAGCAGTTAAGGGTACTGAATTTTGTTGCGGAGTGAGCAAACGCCAAACTATAGCTGCTCCACCCCCTAACAATAGTAGTGCTGCTAAAAATAACCAAAGCCACCGCCGTTTTCCAGAAGGTGGCTCAAATGAGGTTTGTGGAGCTTTTTCTCCAAAATCAGTTTGAGGCTCAGGGGATGTCATGGCTTATGAGGAACTTAAGGAACAAATTAACTAGAATTCAATCAAAATTTCATCTGTTGATTGTAAATTACTGATTTGGCATGAGGTTTTATCGCAAATTATGTGTTAGACCATCCAAATATACAGTTTTGATGATTCTGTCTAAATCTACCGAAAGGTGAATCCCTTAGTACAAAATTTCATTAATTCATAGCGAATTAACTTTGGTAAAACTCTGCGTACCTAGTCTGCGGGAAGGCGTACCACCTCGTGGAAGCAAGCTACGCGTAGCGTCTCCAAGAGTTGCGCCTATGCGTTTACCTCTGTGTTCCTCTGCATTTAAAAAAGTTATGAACTTATGCAAAGCTGTACTTAGTGGTGCAGAAAACTTTCTGGAGTCTCAGGTTGAGAAAACCGTGACACGTGAGAACTCAATTCGCGTCCCGAAACGTGCGCGCGTTTTTTGAGGTAAGGCGGATGAAGCGTGCTGAGTTCCAAGTTCCTCGGCAAGCGAGTTAAAAGACCCCTTTGATAATCTAGGTTTGTAACTGAGAATTAAAGTCCGATCTAACAAAATCGCCTTGCTCCCAAGGGGAGAGAATAGCAATTAGAACCAAGAGAGTTACTAGATTTAGATCGTAGGAAACAGGCATAGTTTATCAATTTATATATTTGCTGCTGAGGTTTAGGTGATCTATATTCCCGGTTCACCATTATCAAATCTTTAACTATAAGTGCAGGTTTAGATCAGGGCCGGCTCTTGCGTATCCTAATTTTCGGGATCTCAGATCAGTATTCCCAAATATTTTGGTGGTATGACCAGTAAAAAAATGAATCATGCGGTGAAAGTAAAAGTGAGATATGCGGTAGCACTCGCATATAAAAGTAAGGAAAATCCTTAATTATTTAAGGATTTTCCTTATGGGATTTTTTTGTATTCAAGCTTAATCTTATAAAAGCTCAATCCTATATAGGGGTCGAACCCAAAAAAATCTGTGATTTAGTTTGAATAAATAATAAACTGCGTAATTTTGCGGTTTTACTAGTGAGATTGATGAGTCAAAATTAAGACTGCTAAATCAGTCTAGTAGCATATTAAATCTGCCTGATTATTTTGTTTTGGGAAAAATAATCAAACTCAGATTATGAGACTTCAATTTTATCAAGTTTTGAAGCTTGATTTCCTAACAAAAACTAAAATTTTTAGACAAAAATGGAAGCAAAAAAACTGTCATCCTTTCAGTTATTGTATTCTCTCAAAGTGATACAAAAGGTAAAATTTATTTCAAATGCTTACTGAATCCTTAGTGCTACAAAGCATTGCTTATTCAGTCAGACTGAATTCTGATCCAAGGTGGAGCCTCTTTGCCTCCTGATTCCTCTTTTTTGCAAATTTCAAGGAGAAGGGTGCAGTGAAAGAAGTCGTTAAAGAAAACTCTATTATTAAGCCAGTATCTTATAGTCAAAAAATACTACATAATACTCTAAGTATTATCTCTGAACTACGACCTTTAGCATTTGGGTTTATTTTGGCAGCAGTGCTATGTAATTGTCAGGAGGCCATTGCCCAAACCCCTAATTCTCAAATCTTACCGCCTAGCCGATTAGAAGAAGTTCCTGTCACTCCCTTGCCTATGGATGTGTTGCCGAAGCCAGCAGACAACAATCAATTGCTTCCTTTACCAACAATACCAGATCAATCAATTCCGAAACAGGATGACTCTAATACCAAATTTCGGGTCGATCGCGTTGAAGTAGTTGGTAGTACAGTTTTTAAACCAGAACAGTTTGCAACTATTACAAAACCCTTTGTGGGAAGAGAACTGACATTTGCAGAATTATTGCAAATCAAAGATGCAATCACCAAGCTCTACACCGATAACGGTTATGTCACCACAGGAGCATTGATTACGCCGCAGACAATAGAAGCTGGAACGATTAAAATTCAGGTGATTGAGGGCAGTCTGCAAGAAATCAAAATCATTGGTAATAGACGATTACGTAGTCAATACATTCGCGATCGCATCCAACTTGGTGCTGGCAAACCGTTGAATGTACCACACTTACTAGAAAAACTACAACTACTCCGCCTTGATCCGCGAATTCAAAACCTGTCAGCCGAGTTGCAGACAGGCGTGCATCCGGGAACTAATGTGTTGCAAGTTGAGGTTAAAGAAGCAGAAACTTTTAAGCTGACAACAAGCCTGGATAATGGGCGATCGCCTAGTGTCGGTAGTTTTCGCCGGGGAATAGATTTGCAAGAAGCGAATTTATTAGGCTTGGGCGATACCCTGAGCGTAGGATACGCCAATACTGATGGTAGTAATAGCATTAATGCCAATTACACACTACCGATTAATGCCTACAATGGCACTATATCCTTTGGGTTTAGCCAGGGATGGAACCACGTAATTGAACAACCATTCAGCGTCCTTGATATTCAGTCAAATAGCCGAACTTACGAATTGGGCTATCGGCAACCACTGGTGCAAAAACCAACCCAAGAATTGGCAATTGGACTGTCATTCTCGCGCCAGGAAAGCCAAACTGAGTTGGGTCTTGATAACATCGGGCCGTTTCGACTCTCCCCCGGTGCAGATGCCAACGGAAAAACCAATATTTCGGCTCTGCGCTTTTTTCAAGAATATACCCAGCGAAGTAACCAGTATGTATTTGCGGCGCGATCGCAATTGAGTTTTGGTGTAGATTGGTTCGGTGCTAATGTTAGTGATACTGAACCAGATAGCCGCTTTTTCGCATGGCGAGGACAAGCGCAGTGGGTACGGCAATTAGCACCAGACACTCTATTTTTAGCCAGGGGCGATTTCCAATTAGCAGCAGATTCCTTAGTGCCTTTAGAGCAATTTGGTCTTGGTGGACAGCTAAGTGTCAGGGGTTATCGCCAAGACGCATTACTCACAGATAACGGCCTGTTATTTTCGGCAGAATTTCGAGTCCCCATTGTCCGCGCTGACAAGATTGGCGGGGTACTACAACTTACACCATTCATTGATGTGGGCAAAGGCTGGAATGTTAAGGGCGACAATCCATCACCGAGTACCCTTGTTAGTACTGGGTTGGGGCTGTTGTGGAAACAGGGTGATGACTTATCAGCCCGCCTAGATTGGGGCATTCCTTTAATCTCGGTGGATGGTGAAAAGCGATCGCTCCAAGAAAATGGGTTGTACTTCTCACTACGTTATTCGCCGTTTTAAAGCGATCAATAATCCCTCTATGAATACGGATCGCTCAGAAAGTTTTTAATTCAAAAAGCTCTCAGGGTATTGAGAGTCATAGGTTTAGGCAATTGGGAATTTCGGTGAACTAAACAATGAAAACAACCTCTATTTGGCTGTGTATTCTGAATAGCATGATGCTTGTATCTTTGGGTACTGTACTCCTCTGGAGCAATTCGAGCAACGCCCAGGTGACACCTGATAGCACTCTTAACACCACCGTCTCCCAAAGCGGTAATAACTTCACTATCATCAATGGCAATCAGATCGGGAAAAACTTGTTTCATAGCTTCAGCCAGTTCTCCTTGCCTACAGGTGGTTCTGCCTTCTTCAATAATGCCACCGATGTGCAAAACATCTTTGCCCGTATCACAGGCGGTAGTGTATCTAATATTGATGGTTTAATCCGTGCCAATGGTAGCGCCAATTTATTCCTGCTCAATCCGGCGGGTATTTTGTTTGGGTCTAATGCTCAACTAAATATTGGTGGATCATTTTTTGGAACAACTGCAACCAGCATCAAGTTCTCTGACGGAGTGGAGTTTAGTGCTACCAATACTACACCAGCCCCTTTGTTGACGATCAATGTGCCAGTTGGCTTGCAATTTGGTAGCAATCCAGGAGCCATTACCGTCCAAGGGTCAGGACACAATGCCCAATTAGGCGACTCACTTCAGGTTTCTGGATTAAGTCTTGGTGCAAGAGGATTACAGTTGCAACCTGGAAAAACGCTGGCATTGCTGGGTGGGAATGTTGCCTTAGATGGAGGATTGCTCTCCGCACCAGGGGGACAAATAGAACTGGGTAGCATCACTAGCGGAAGCGTCGCCATCAATTCCATCCCTGAAGGATTTGCGCTGAGTTATCCTAATGCTTTGAGTTTTGGCGATATTCAGCTCACCCAACGAGCTTTAGCATCTACACGCGATCTCAGTGGGCAAAGGGGAGGAGCCATCCAAATTCAGGGTAAACAGGTCAGCATCCAAGATGGTTCACTGATATTAGTACAAAATCGCAGCAACCAAACTGCTGGTAATATTGCAATCAATGCTATGGACTCCCTCCAGATTATCGGCAAATCTCCTGATTTTAAGAGTTCCAGCAGTTTAATTAATGAAACTATATCTCCAGGTGCGGCAGGCAATATTATTGTTACCACCCCAAAATTGAATATTGATGGGGGTGGGTATATCTTCGACCGTACCTTTAGCACAGCACCAGGTGGCAATATTGCAATCAATACTGATGAAATGCGGGTGAATGGTTTTGCCTTTGGAGATCCTTCTCCTTTTCGAGCAGTCAGCCAGATATTAGCCGCTTCCTATGGGACTGGGAAAGGTGGAAATATTGCTATCTCCACTCAAAACCTGTCTATTTTAGCTGGCGGCAATATAGCAGCAAGACCCTACAGTTTTGGTAATGGCGGCGATCTCATCGTGAAGGCAGATACAATTCAGGTGACAAATGAGGGAGCGCCAAAGGGTTTATATTTTAGTCTGTTGTCTACTGCCACATTCGGGTTTGGTAATGCAGGGGATTTGAAAATCGATACTCGCACACTCTCAGTTCAAGCTGGCGCCAGAGTGTCAGCTTCTAGCATAGTTTTAGGAAATGCGGGTTCACTGACTATCAATGCGTCTGAATCAATCGATGTGAATGGTGTCAAAGATGCACAAAATTCCAGCTATATTGGTACGGCAGTTCGTCCTGTTAGTGGAGTTTCTCGCGCTACTTCAGGTAACACCACAATTAAAACCCCAGTTCTTAACATTAGTAATGGTGCAACCGTTTTTGTCCAAAACCTTGGCTCCGGTAAAGCTGGTACTCTAAACATTCAGGCGAACACCTTACGACTCGACAATGGGGCTAGTATTTCAGCATCTACTAAAGCAGGTGGAGGTGGGAACACTAATTTGCAACTGCGGGATCTACTATTGATGCGTCATGGCAGCTTGATCAGTGCAGAAGCAGGTAACAGTGGTAATGGTGGCAATATTACGATTAATGCTCCGAACATTGTGGGTTTAGAAAACAGTGACATTATTGCTAATGCAGTCCAAGGAAAAGGTGGCAATATTCAAATCACTACCCAGGGAATTATTGGGTTGAAATATCGTCCTCAACTGACTCCAGAAAATGACATCACTGCCAGTTCACAGTTTGGGGTTAGCGGTACTGTTCAAGTTAATAATATTGGTGTCGATCCCAATTCTGGGTTAGTTGAACTACCAGCAAATGTCACCGATCCATCGCAGCAAATAGCTAGTGGTTGTTCTGCAAACCAAGGCAGTCGATTTGTCGCCACGGGACGGGGTGGTGTAGCGCAAAATCCCAATCAGCAAGTAACGAGCGATCGCACTTGGTCTGATACCCGTAATCTGACTGCATTCCAGAAAAAGAGCAATGTTACCACTCAAACGCCTGCATCACCAGAAGTTTTCATCCAAGCTACTTCTTGGCATCGTAATGCCCAAGGCAAAATTGAGTTAGTTGGCGATAAATCTTCTACTCAGGTGCAACAGTCGTTAACCTGTGCTGCTGTTAATAAAGGTTAATTATATGATCCACAATGTCATTTATTTAGGGAACTCTAAATATAAATTACGTGAAGGAAGTTTTTAGTGATGAGAGCGATGTCTAACGACAAGCCACAAAGCGCCTACGCTTTTCTAATTATATTAACAACTGGGTTATTTACTCCAGGGATAATGCGACCAGCGATCGCTCAGGTAATATCTGACGGTACTACCAAGACCATTGTTAATCCCAATGGTAATAACTTCACAATTATTAATGGTATCGAAAAAGGCAATAATTTATTTCACAGCTTTAGTAATTTCTCAATACCTGCTGGCGGTTCAGCAACC
Source organism: Nostoc sp. C052 (assembly GCF_013393905.1). Taxonomy (GTDB): domain Bacteria; phylum Cyanobacteriota; class Cyanobacteriia; order Cyanobacteriales; family Nostocaceae; genus Nostoc. Next base: position 7,789,878 of record NZ_CP040272.1, on the reverse strand, counting down.
TTTGATTTAGTGAATACACCAACTATTACAACTATATTTAGTCGGGTCACGGGTGGAAATATTTCCGATATTAATGGATTAATTAGCACTATTAATAATAGTAACTCGGTAAGTTTGTTTTTAATGAATCCTGCGGGGATTGTGTTTGGTAAAAATGCCGCGTTGAATATTGGCGGTTCGTTTATCGCAACGACGGCGAATAGTATTAAGTTTGCCGATGGGGTGGAATTTAGTGCGACTAATCCCGGAGCGATACCATTGCTGACGATGAGTGTCCCCATTGGCTTACAAATGGGCAGTAATCCAACCCCTATAACAGTTCAAGGTACAGGTCATGCCCTAACAACTGTCAGTAGCCTCACCCCCATCACTCAAAACCCCAGCTCCTCAGAACTGAGGGTAAAGCCAGGAAAAACCTTGGCACTGGTAGGAGGCGACTTAAATCTTACCGGGGCAACCTTGAACGCGCCTGAAGGACGTGTGGAATTGGGCAGTTTAAGCGGAGTAGGATTGGTCAGCTTGAACCCCATCTCTCAGGGTTATCACTTAAGTTACGAGAGCGGGCAAAGCTTTGCAGATATCCAACTCACCCAAAAATCCTTGTTGACTGTAGGAGCATTAGCCAGTTTAGGGGCATTGAATGCTGGTTCAGTACAGTTACAGGGAAGGCACATTCAAATCAGCAATGGTTCAATTATATTTTCCAAAAATCTGGGAAATGTCGCTGGGGGTGAAATTTTTTTACAGGCCTCAGAAGGGATTAATATTGTTGGTACAACAGCCAATGCCCAAATTCGTAGTGGCATCCGCTCTGAAGGGTTGAATACTGGCACAGGTTCACCCATCCATATCATCACTCCCCAATTAACCCTCTCACAAGGGGCAGGAGTCAACACCAATGCTTTTGGATTGCCTGCCAGTGGCAATATTCAGATTGATGCTGGGACAGTTGATTTATCTGGTTTCTCTCCTATCAACCCCACAGGAGTAACCACCCTGACTACCTCTTCCCGAACAGCTAAATCAGCAGGCAATCTCTCCATTAACAGTGATAATCTACTGGTTTCTGGGGGAGCAGCCATCTCTTCAGTAACATTTGCAACTGGTTCTACGGGGCAAGTCACCATTCGCAATAAAAATACGACTGTCACGGGAGATAACCCGGCAGGACTCTATAGCAACATTAGTGCAATCACTTACGGTACAGGCAATGCCCAAACCTTGACGTTGGATACTAACCGATTACAACTGCTCAATGGAGGAGCGTTAGCAACCACATCCTTCTTGATTGGTCAAGCTGGAAATTTAAATATTAACGCGACGGAATCAATTCTAATTGATGGGCACAGCCAAGCTAACAATAGCAGTATTAACTCAGCCGTCCTTGTCTCTCCACCATTAATCAAACAGTTATTCAATTTGCCAAATGTTCTGTCAGCGAATGCAGGAACCGTGAATGTAACCACCCCAACTCTGACGCTGACCAATGGTGGTGCAGTCAGTGTTACCAACCAAGGTACAGGTGATGGGGGTAATATCAAAATTGTTGCCAATAAGATGTTTTTAGATAGTCAAGGCAGCATTCAAGCTCAAACAGCATCGGGTGAGGGAGGCAATATTAGCTCACAAGTCAGCGATCTGTTGTTGCTACGCCACAATAGTTTGATTAGTACGACATCGGCGGGTAATGGTAATGGCGGCAATATTAGCATCAATGCTCCTATTATCGCTGGACTGGAAAATAGTGACATTGTTGCTAATGCTGTGAAAGGAAAAGGTGGCAATATTGATATCACTACTCAAGGTATTATTGGTCTAGAATACCGCAATACCCTTAACCCTAGAGAAAACCAGACCAACGACATCACAGCTAGTTCCGAATTTAATATTAATGGCACGGTACAAATCAATAATGTTGGTGTCGATCCAAACTCTGGTTTAGTAGAATTGCCAGAAAATCCCACAGACCCATCGCAACAAATAGCCAGTGGTTGTTCTGCAAATCAAGGTAGTCGATTTGTCGCCACGGGACGGGGTGGCGTACCGCAAAATCCCAATCAGCAAGTGACAAGCGATCGCACTTGGGATGATATGCGCGACATCTCTGCGTACCGAAAAAAGAGTTCCGTCACTGCACAACTTCCAACCACCCCAGAAACTCTTATTCAAGCCACTGGTTGGGGACAAAATGCTCAAGGCAAAATCGAGTTAGTTGCAAATCAACCTTCTACTCAGGTGCAACCATCTTTAACCTGTGCGGCACTTCCTAAGAAGAATTTAGGCCAGATCCGCGACTTTTTCAAAAAGTCGCGGATCGCACAGCCGTGAGTGGTTGCCGATTTATATAGAAGATCGAAATCAGAAGGTTAGGCAATATAAGCCCTTCTACTGTGATGTAAGTGATTTTTCAAAAGCTGTGATCAATCTTGGTAACTATCTATGATTTTCCAAATTAAACAAACTCGTTGGTTATATGTCAGTCTCAGTATTTTAAGTTTGTGTTTAGCACTTACCATTACACCTGTAAAAGCATCTGTACCAGTAACAACCACAGTTCTTTCTTCTCAACCTAGCAATTGGCTAGAGCAAGGACGGAATCTCTACCGTTCAGGACACTTTACAGAAGCAGTAACGATTTGGGAAACGGCAGCACGACAGTATCATAGCCAAGGCGATCGCACCAACGAAGCCCTAAGCTTGAGCTACCTTTCACTGGTACAACAGGAATTGAATCAATGGGAAGCAGCCAGCCAATCTATTGAGCAAAGCTTGAAATTGTTGCAAACCTCTATTCCCTCTGCTGATGCAATTCTCTGGGCGCAGGCACTCAATACCCAAGCAAATTTGCAATTGCACAATGGCAAAGCCGAAACTGCCCTTGAAAATTGGCAACAAGCTCAAAAATATTATGAACAAGCAGGCGATAAAATGGGCAGCTTGGGTAGTCAAATTAACCAGGCACAAGCTTTACAAAGTTTGGGATTTTATCGCCGTTCTAAACAGCAGTTGGAGGATCTCAATCAAAAGTTAAAAGCAATGCCAGATTCAGAAATTAAAGTGAGTGGGCTGCGATCACTTGGTTTAGCTTTGCAAATAATTGGCGACTCTAGCAAGAGTCAAAAGGTGTTAGAGCAAGGTTTGGCGATCGCTCGTAAAATTGAAACTACACCTCAGTTGAGTTCCATCTTACTTAGCTTAGGAAAAACCAGCGTTGATTTGCACGAGCCAGAGGTGGCATTAGATTACTTTCAACAAGCAGAACAGCTAACCACAAATCCAAGCGATCGCTTAGAGGCGCGTTTAGCTCAGTTTAAGCTTTTCCTCGATTATGACAAGTTTGAGTTGGCTACCACACTTGCACCTCAGCTACTACAACAACTTGGAGAACTACCCCCTAGCCATACCTCTCTCTACGCAGCGATCCATTTTGTTGCTATCCTGAATCGACGGTCAAATCCTGACCGAATCTTACCACTGAAAGACCTGGCACAACTGATGGCAGTTACAGTCAAATCTGCACAAAAAATCCAAGATGCTCAAGCAGAAGCTTATGCACTGCATCAGTGGGGAAAACTCTATCGTCGGACAAAACAGTTATCACAAGCACAGGAATTAACTCAGAAATCCCTCAACATTGCGCGTCAACTCCAAGCTGACGAGATCATTGCTCAATCGGCTTGGCAGATAGGACAGTTATATAAAGAACAAGGCGATCGCCCAGAAGCAATTAGTGCCTATACTGAAGCGGTCAAAGCTTTAAAATCAATTCGGGGGGATTTAGTTGCTGTCAACCCCGATGTTCAGTTTTCTTTTCGTGAAAGTGTGGAGCCTGTTTACCGCGAACTGGTTAGTTTACTTTTAGATCGGCAACCAAATCAGGCAGCACTAATGCAAGCCCGTGATTTAATTGAGGCATTGCAAGTTGCAGAACTCGATAACTTTTTCCGGGAAGCTTGTTTAGATAGAGCGCAGCAGATTGACCAAGTTGACCCCAGTGCAACTGTAATTTATCCGATTATCTTGCCAGATCGCCTCGCAATCATCCTCTCTAAAACCGGACAACCTTTGCGTTATTACGTAACCCAAAAATCTCTTACCGATATCGAACAAACTCTAGAAAAATTATTAGTTAGCTTCAATCCTGTCTCAGATTCCCAAGAGCGCGATCGCTTGTCCCAAGAAGTTTATAATTGGCTAATACGTCCGGCGGAAATGGATCAAGCCTTCAAAGATACCAAAACATTAGTATTTGTTTTAGATGGTCGATTACGTAATATACCCATAGCAGCTCTGTATGACGGTAAGCAATATCTGATCGAGAAGTATGCTATTGCCCTCTCACCAGGAATGCAATTAATGGCTGCGCGATCGCTCCAGCAAAATCATATTGGTGCGATCGTTGGTGGCATCAGTCAATCTCGTAATGGCTTTAGCGCTTTACCTGCCGTCGAATCGGAAGTTAAGCAAATATCAAGGACAATGCCATCTTCAACATTGCTAAATAAGCAATTCACCAGTCAAGCCCTGGCCGATAGCGTCAAATCTAGTAGTGCAGGTATTGTCCATCTAGCAACCCACGGACAGTTTAGCTCCCGCCTTGAAGATACCTTCCTGCTAACTTGGGATGGAGAAGTCAACGTCAAGGAATTATCCGAACTTCTCAAAAATCGGGGTAACGAGCCATCGAAAGCGATTGAGTTGCTAGTACTGAGTGCCTGTGATACAGCAGCAGGAGACGATCGCGCCGTTCTGGGACTAGCAGGACTGGCTGTCAAATCTGGTGCCCGCTCAACCATTGCCACTCTCTGGCCTGTCAAAGATAAAGCAGCCGAAATGCTGATGACGCGCTTCTATGACCAACTGCGACAGCCCAAAATCTCTAAAGCTGAAGCCCTGCGGCAAGCCCAAATTAGCCTGCTCCGCCAAACTGATTTCCACGATCCTTTCTTTTGGTCTGCCTTCGTTTTAGTTGGTAACTGGCTGTGAAGGAGTTAACAATTCAAAATTCAAAATGACGCTCTCTACGTTCGCGCAGCGTGTCGCAGACAGACGCTGCGCGTAGCTTGCTTCCCCGCAGGGGTACGAAGACTCGCTAACAAAATTCAAAATTAAAGAAATTTCAGACAGGGATTTAAAGTGCAAGCTTCACTCTCAATACTGTTTGGTTAAGGCAAGAGACGCGATGAATCGCTATCTCTACAATCATGAATGAGTTTTTCGTTTTGATGACAATTTATCCCATCTTTATAATCTTGAATTTTCATCAAAAAACCTTAACCGAACCATATTGGCTTCACTCTATTTTCTGATCTCCTGACCTCTTTTTAATCACGTAAATTTACTCAGTTAATATCTAAATAAATGTCAGAATCATTACACCATAATCAGCAAAATTCATTTATATTTGTAGTAGGTATTGAAAGCTTTAGCTGTTAGCTGAACTGATTTTCCCAGCTGATTCCCACAGTCAGAATAAATGTACTTAAATAGGTCAGCGTCAAGAATTATCGTTGGGATCAGGCAGGGAACAGGGGGCAGGAGGCTGAGGAAAAAAGGGTTTTAACCTTATTTACCTTTCTTCACACAGTTTGCTTTTATTAGACCGACTTACTTTGTATCACCATTTCTCGAAGGAAATCCAACATCATGAAACGTCGATATTTAGCTAGTGCATTAAGCGTCATCGCTCTGCTTGCTAGTGGTACATGGAACAGTGCCTATGCTGTGACATTTACCCCACCAATCACCAATGGTACTCCCAGCCAAGCAACCGGTGGAGCTTCCCGTGGTAATTTCTTTATTCCTACTTCTGGTAAAGGCGCTCCCAGCCAAGCAACGGGAGGAGCTTCTAGAGGCAGCCTCTTTACACCTGTTGCAGGGAAGGGTGCGCCTCAACAAGCAACAGGAGGAGCTTCCCGTGGTAGTTTGTTTACACCTAGTGCTGATAAAGGCACTCCTCAACAGGCTAGTGGGGGAGCTTCCCGCGTTGGTACTTACTACTTAAATCCTGCAACTACAGGATCGGCAGGCCCAGCAGCCCTAATCGCACTCCTACCGCAAAGCTTCTATGGCACAACTGTGTCTGAACGCCCTACAATTCTGGTATATCTCCCGACTTCTAATGCAGAAGAAGCTGTGTTTAGCCTCAAGGATGAAACTGGCAATACGCAGTATCAAATGACCATTCCTATTGCTCTCAAAGCTGGCGTGATCGCTGTAAAATTACCAGATGATGCACCCACTTTAGCTGTTGGCAAAAACTACCATTGGTTCTTAGCTGTCAAAGTGGATGGACAACTCAGCCCAAGTACGCCTTATGTTGATGGTTGGATTCAACGCATCCAGCCTACGGCTGAACTGGCAACAGCGATGCAGCAGAAAGATGCTTTGAAGCGGGCGGCAGCTTTTGGTAAAAATGGAGTTTGGTATGACTGTGTGGAAACACTGGCAACCCTACATAATGCTCAACCGACAAATGTAACTTTTACCAAACAATGGGAAGAACTCCTTTCTTCAGTTAGCTTGAAGGAGATTATGACAGCCCCGTTATTCGCATCTGCTAACTAACAGCAATTTGAGTATGGGGCATTGATCTGGGGTATGGGGCTTAGTTATTTTCCCTAATCCCTGCTCCCCAGTCCCTAATCTCAGCTTCCGAGTCCCTAATCCCCAGTCACCATGTGGCGTAGATTCCAGACCTTTATCCAACGCACTCGTAGCGTTTTGATTATTACTCCCACTGTTGCTTTGACTGTCATTGTCGGGCAGTCATTGGGATTTTTCAATTTACTTGAATGGAAAATTCGTGATGAATGGGTTCGTCAGCGATCGTTTCCGGTGATCGCAGATGAGATTGTGATTGTCACAATCGATGAGCGCGATATCCAATCAGTACGTAAATGGCCAATTCCAGATTCGGCATTGGCAAAATTACTAGAAAAGATTCAGGCGCAGCAACCCAGAGCCATCGGACTGGATCTCTATCGAGATTTACCGGAGGGAAGCGGACATGAAGAACTGGTCAAAATATTCCGTAGCACTCCCAATTTAATCGGTGTTGAGAAAATCATCGGGGAGCGTGTCAATCCACCACCAGAATTGAAGAAACTCGATCAAGTTGGATTAGCAGATTTGGTGTTGGATGGCGATCGCTTTGTGCGTCGCGCCCTCCTGACGGCAGTCGATACCAAGGAGAAAGGTACGCTCAAAGCTGGGCTGGCAACTCAGGTGGCGCTCAAGTACCTGGAAGCCGATAAGATCACCTTAGAAAGTATTGACCCCAAGCAGCAAAAGTTTCAGTTGGGCAAAGCAATTTACCTCCCGCTGAATAATCAAGAAGCAGGCTACTCCGATGGTGATTTAGGCGGGTATCAAATTCTGCTCAATTGGCATGGAACAGAGGCGGCATTTCGGACAGTTGCCATGCGCGATGTTTTAGCAGGACGAATTCCAGCCAAGATGATGCGCGATCGTATGGTGTTTATTGGCTCAACCGCCGCTAGTACCAATGACTTCTTTAATACACCCTTCAGCTCCTCTTGGATATCTACTCAAAAACCTACGCCTGGGGTTGTTGTCCATGCCAATATTGCCCATCAACTGGTACAAGGGGCAAAAATCGGGAAGGGAACCTTGCACGGCGTTTCTAGCATAGCTGCGTCACTCTGGATTATTTTATGGTCTGCGATCGGTTCTAGTGGTAGTTGGCTCTTATCCAGTCGCAGACTACGGATTCCTGGCGGCAAAATTCTCTGGGCAACTGTAGGCATCAGTGGCGTATATATCGCGGGTGGCTATGGGATGTTTTTGTCTGGCATTGTGATTCCAGTCACACCTGCTTTAGCCGCATTCATCAGCAGCGTAATTGCAACAACAAATGCCTATAAACAAAGGCAGTTAGAAAAAGCAAATCAGCAACTAGAAATTGTCAACGCTCAACTATTGGATTATTCCAAAACTCTGGAGTTCAAAGTTGAAGAGCGAACTCATGAACTCTTGGAGGCAAAGCAAGCTGCTGATGCTGCAAATGAAGCAAAGAGTGAGTTTCTGGCAAATATGAGCCACGAGCTACGCACACCGCTTAATGGCATCCTTGGTTTTGCCCAAGTGCTAGAAGTATCACCAAACATGACAGAGAAAAATCTGGAAGGAATCAGCATTATCTACCAATGTGGAACACATCTCCTGATGCTGATCAATGATATTCTCGACCTTTCAAAAATTGAAGCTCGTAAATTAGATTTGGTTGCGACTACTGTAAATTTGTCCACTTTCTTGCATGGTGTCACTGAGATTTGCAGTATTCGAGCGAAACAGAAAGGGATTGCATTTAATATTTTAATCAGCGATCGCTTACCAGTTGCCATTGAAGTCGATGAAAAGCGGCTACGGCAAGTTTTGATCAACTTACTAGGCAATGCTATCAAATTCACAGACAACGGTAGCGTCAACTTCAAAGTAGATATCATTGCTCAAGAGTCCTTGGTTATTGGTCAAGAGTTTAAACCAATGACGCCACTTGCTACAAGCCGGGAAACCCGTTCAACGCAGGGCTGCACAAATGACAATGGACAAATGACACACCAGAAGATTCGCTTCCAGATTGAAGATACAGGTATTGGGATGTCACCAGACCAACTAGAGAAAATCTTTTTGGCCTTTGAGCAAGTAGGTGAAGCTGGACGAAAATCTGAAGGTACTGGGTTGGGATTAGCAATCAGTCAAAGAATTGCGACATTAATGGGAAGCCAAATTCAAGTACAAAGTCACCTGGGTGAAGGTAGTCTTTTTTGGCTAGATTTGATTGTACCAGTACCAGTTTCCCATGACTGGCAGATAGAAGCTATGTTTACGCCGACTATAGATGCAGCACCAACTCACCAGAAAATCATCGGTATTCGGGGTACTGGGCCTCAAATTCTCATTGTCGATGATGATATTAACCATTGTTCTATGTTGGCTAATTTACTCCAAGGAATTGGCTGTCGAACCCTGGAAGCAAGTGACGGTAAACATGGGCTACAAATGGTAACTGAACATCACCCAGATGTAATTCTGCTGGATTTAGCCATGCCTAATATGGATGGCTTTGAGTTCATGGTTAACTTACAAGAAAATCCCCAAACCCATACTATTCCGATTATTGTCTCTAGTGCCAGTGTATTTGAGGAAAATCGGCAACGCAGTTTTGAAGCAGGGGCTACAGCATTTTTGCCGAAACCCCTACAAATTGATGAACTATTTAATGCACTGCGATCGCTACTAAGAGTGCAGTGGATTTATGCTCAATCCACACCTCAAAAGTTATCTTACCAGCCCGAACAGAAAACCAATGCTGAATTGGTTCTGCCATCACAGGATGTTTTGCAACAACTTTATCATCTGTCAATGATGGGAGATATTCCGGCGATCGAAGGAATAATCAAAGAGTTAATTCAGCAAGATAGTCAGTTAATTCCCTTCGCAACTGAGTTAAGCCAATTTACTGTCAACTTCCAAACCGGAAAAATCCGTAAGTTCCTTAAAAATTTTGTAACAACTGAGTCACATCAATGATGCTTGAATCTTTCTTGAAGCCAATGCATATACTTTTGGTAGACGATAATCCCAACAATCTCAAAGTGCTATCAGAAGCGATTCAGAGATGTGGTTGGAAAACACTCATGGCAACCGATGGAGAATCCGCCATTGAACAAACAGAATACGCCATTCCCGATCTCATTCTCTTGGATGTGATGATGCCAGGTATTGATGGATTTGAAACTTGTCGTAGACTGAAAGCCAATTCCATCACTCAGAATATTCCGGTCATTTTTATGACTGCTTTGGCTGATGCAACAGACAAAGTTAAAGGACTGGAAATTGGTGCAGTTGACTATATTACCAAACCCTTTCAGCATGAAGAAGTCATTGCTCGATTAAAGTTACATCTAAACATCTCCCACCTTACCCGTACCCTAGAACAAAGAGTCCAAGAACGCACCGTAGAATTAAGCCAATCTCTACAACAATTACAACAAACCCAATTACAACTAATCCAGAGTGAAAAAATGTCCACTCTCGGACAACTTGTTGCAGGCATAGGTCATGAGATTAATAACCCAATTAGTTTTATTAGTGGAAATTGCTCTCATATTGAAGAATATGTAAAGGATCTCCTGCGTTTGGTGAATCTCCAACAGCAAAAGCTACCACATCCAGACCCAGAAATTGAAGAACTCGTTGAAGAAATTGACTTAGACTATCTGGTTGAAGATTTACCAAAAATTGTGGGATCAATGCACCAGGGGATTGGTCGTCTGAAAGACATTAGCCTCTCTCTGAGAACCTTTGCTCGATCTGATATCTCATCTATGATCGAGTTTCAGATTCACGAAGGTATTGATAGTACCTTAATGCTCTTAAAACATCGATTACAAGATCAAGGAAAGCGCTCTAAAATCGAGATTATCAAACAATATGGTGAGTTACCTCCAATCACTTGCTATCCCGGACAACTGAACCAGGTATTCATGAATATTATCGCCAATGCTATTGATGCATTTGATGACCTCCACCAAAACCACTCAGTTCAAGAGATTGTTGCTGCTGCCCCTCACATCATCACGATTGCTACATCAGTTGAGCATCAGCAAAAAACTGTTACAATTTGCATCGAAGACAATGCTTTTGGTATGCCTCCTGAAGTGCAAGCTAGAATTTTTGAACCATCTTTTACAACTAAAGCTGTAGGCAAGGGAACTGGGCTAGGATTAGCTATCAGCTACCAAATTATTATTGATAAGCACAATGGACAAATCAACTGCTTGTCAACTTATGGAAAAGGAACGAAGTTTATAATTACTCTGGCAATTTAAATATACCCAAAAGCGCAGCTCTCTTCGAGTCTGTGGTAGCGAGCATTTTTGAGTCGCGTCTGAATAACCTGACTTTTCCCATTAAGTCGTGAAACATCGCAATGACTGTAAATATTTTTGTCTGACTACTTATCATATACGTCTAATCACTTACGATATTTCATTGCGTTGGCGTAAGCCTTCCCGCAGTGTATGCAACGAACTGGAACTTACTCATTCGGAGAACCCCCAGGGTAGCAACTATTCAATAGCGTTAAGCTAGAAGAAATCCATTTTAATATTAGTGATGTCTAATATTCAAGAACACGTCAATACTCTCATAACTAAATTTGTTCCAGGTTATAGATTTCTGCGTTTGCAAGAACTGACAATTGATAAAAATAATTCCCTCCAAACAGAAATTGATAGTAAATCAATTAAAATTCTCAATTGGAATATTGCTAAACAAAACTATAATAAAAATTGGGTAAAAGATTTTGTAAAAATTATTGATACTTATCAACCAAACCTGATATTTTTACAAGAATTTTCTCTCAAATTAGAAGCAGATGAATGGGGCAAATGGCTGAAAATGAATTGGAGCTTTGCACCTAACTTTGTAGATATTCATCATCAAACCTATTCGGGGATTTTCACAGCAGCTACAATCAGTCCAATTAGCAAAAAAGTTATCACTACTCAACATCTTGAGCCGATTGTGAGAACTCCTAAAATTTCTTTAATTACTGAGTATCTGCTATCTGAACAAAGCACAACTCTCTTGACAATTAATAGCCATTTGATAAATTTTGTAGATTTAAATAAATTTAAAATACAACTTCAAGAATTAGAGCTAGCGTTATCTATACATCGTGGCCCACTAATATTTTCAGGAGATTTTAATACTTGGAGTCGAAAAAGAGCAGTTATCCTCAATCAAGTAACAACAAAACTAGGGTTAACACCTGTAGTTTTCGCACCTCATCATCAGGATAAAATTAAACGCTTCCTATTCTCACCCCCTTTAGATCATATCTTTTACCGAGATATCAGTGTGAAGAAAGCTAGTGCGAAAGTGCTAGACGAAATTTGTTCATCAGATCATAAACCATTGCTGGCAGAATTTACTTATAAGTAAGTAGACGCAATTAAATATAAAATGTCATTGCGTACTCTTTCGGAGAACCCGCAGGATACGGAACGAAGTGAAGCGTGGCAATCTCAGTCTTTGCAATTGCAACTCAGACGCTCCGCGAACACTTCGTAGCCTGCGGGAAGGCTTACGCCAACGCAATGACGAACTATCTTATATTTATTTAGATCCACCTACTTAGCAATACTCAAAAAAATTAAGATGCTTGTAGATAGTAGTGTTCTCGCAATTTTTAGCACAGCTACAGTTGTTGTTCATCTTGTGGGAGTTACACATGCAGCCCATGCAGTGATGAATGTGCGTTCTTCCCAAGGGGCAATTGCCTGGAGTATTTCTCTAATTACCTTTCCCTGGCTAGCAATTCCGTTGTATTGGATTTTAGGAAGAACTAAATTTCATGGATATGCTGAAACACTGCGCTCAGTCTATGCACAACACTACAAGCTTTTACATCCTACTTATAGTGAACTGATTAAATTTCAAGTTGCGCCACCAGATAATCTCGCTGAATTACAACCATTAGCGGAGACTTTTACAGATATTTCTTTCACATCAGGGAATGCTGCCGAATTACTGATTAATGGTCAGCAAACCTATGAAGCAATGCTAAAAAAGATTGCAGCGGCGACAAATTATATTTTGTTGCAATTTTATACTGTTAACGATGACCAATCAGGTAATGAGTTTAAAGAAGCGTTGATTGCTAAAGCCAAGCAAGGAATCAGCATCTACTTTCTCTACGATGAAATTGGTTCAAAGAAACTATCTCGTCCTTATATCGAGTCTCTACAACAGCATGGAATTGCAGTCAGTGCATTTAATACCACCAAAGGTCAAGGTAATTGGTTCCAATTTAATTTTCGCAATCATCGGAAAATTTTGGTCGTGGATGGAGAAATAGCATTTGTCGGTGGACTGAATATTGGTGACGAATATTTAGGAAAAAATCCTCGATTGAGTCCCTGGCGCGACACCCATATCATGCTTGAAGGCCCAACTGTGCAAAGCCTACAAAATTCCTTTGTGCGAGATTGGTATTGGGCGACTCGAAAACTTATCGAAGTTAATTGGCAGGTAAAAGTTAATCAGGAAATTAATCAAACTGCATTTATACTTCCTACAGGTCCCGCAGATCGTTTGCCAGCTTGTAAGCTTTTTTTCGTCGAACTAATTAATCAAGCTCAAACTCACCTCTGGATTGCTAGTCCATACTTTGTGCCGGATGAGGCAACATTGTCGGCTTTAAAACTGGCAGCAATGCGAGGTGTAGATGTACGAATCATCTTACCAAATCGACCCGATCACTTATTAGTTTATTTATGTTCCTTCTCTTACTACACTGAGATGGAAACAATCGGGATCAAATTGTATCGTTATAAAAATGGGTTTATGCACCAGAAAATTATAGTAGTTGATGAGAATCTTGCAGGAGTAGGAACTGTGAATTTAGATAATCGCTCTTTTTCTCTAAATTTTGAAGTTATGGCTTTTGTTACCGAGCCTCAGTTTGTCCAAAGCGTGAAAAAGATGTTGGAGGATGATTTAGCCGTCTGTGTTGCTGTTGATCTTCATGAGTACGATAAAAAACCTTTTTGGTTTAAGTTAGCTGTGAGAGTCTCGCGATTGCTGACTCCTTTACTTTAACGTGAGTCTTAGTTAAGACAAGAGACGCGATGAATTGCCGTCTCTACAATAATTTATCGGATATTTGCGCTCTACAATTTTTGCTGGCGGCAGAGCCAACAGGAGCAGCATTTCCAGCCGGAGGCTAAAAACGAGATTTGAAGAGGCTTCTAGCTGAAATTGATACCAATGGCAAGAGTCCACCCCAATACTTGTCGGGTTTTGGGGAAAAGGGGAAAGAAAAAACCTTTAACCTTTAACCTTTTCCCAAAACCCAATTCCGAGTTAAAAATCCACAAAGCGAGCAGTATTGGAGTCCACCTCACAAGAGTTATGGTTTTTTAGCAGAGAATTAACTTTTTAGGATTCCCTAAATATCTAACCCAACTACCATTAAATCAGGCGAATGTTCAACACTAAACTGATAATATATTTCTCGCCGCTCTTGGGGAGGAAGAGTTAATAGCCATTCTAAAATTCCCATTTCACCAAGTTGAATTTGTGGGTTACTGCGACTAAGACGCACTTTAATTTGCTCGTTGCGGCTAACTGGCAATTGTTCTGTTAGTTTCAGATTTAGTTCTTTGTCGAGTAAGTTAGTAATTATTAACCGATAACTGTAAGTAGTTCGGCGCTGGCTGCTAATTAATCTTTTATCTACCAAACGCTCAACTAAGTCGCGCTCTATTTTTAAACCTTCATCAATTCCTAAATTCAGTTTGAATTCTTGCCCTGGGGCAATATTGTCTAACCCAGTAGTGCCGACAAAAACGTTGTCGCGAAAAATATTCGCTTTACCTGCTAACAAAGTCGCACCGTTGGGATTATTTTTCACATTCGCTTGTAGATAAGCGAAGCTTACCAAGCGTGGCATTGCGACATAATCGAAGCTACAAGGATAATCATCGTTGAAAATCGTAGTTTTATGGGGTGCGCCATCACTGGGAATGTTGCCGCCACTATTCAATTTAAAGGTAACTACACTCCCTTGTTTGGATACTTCTGCTATAACGGTTTCTGCTGGAATGAGACTATCCTCGGCAGCTTCGTCTTGTTCTTGCCAATCTGCTCTGGCGGCAGCAGTAGGCGGCTCTACTATGCTAGGCAGCAGTGGTGGCTGGGCATCAAATTGTCGTCGGCGTAACATTTGGGGACGTGGTGCATCAATATACCAGGGTTCAAGTTTCGGTGGGAGTGTACCTAATCCTGGTTTAGCGGTAGAAAGGGTAAGATTTGCACCAATCCAATCTTCGCCAGTGCTTTGGGTGATTTCTGCAAGGTAGCTCAGATGCACAATATCGCTGGTAGTGCTAAAACGTAAGTCATAAAGCGGATTCCAACTAGCCCGATTTACTATGTAGGATACCTCTAATTCAAATTCGCCTTCACCCGCTACTTCGACTGCGACAACTAAGCTAAAACTCTCTTTCGGATGGGGTGTTTGGATTTTTTGCAATGAGGTGTGGAGTGCTTGCAGTTGTTTGTCTAATTCCTGCTGTTGGGTTTTGCACTCTCCAGATGCGATCGCATATTCACTATACTGGCTTCCAAGAAAGTTCAAAAAATCTAAAGTTTCGCTGAGGCTGAGATTTTTCCGAGACAAACTCTGTGCAAAGGGTTCTTCTGTTTTTTCACGTAAGCCAGCGATAAAACTAGATTGCAATGCTAAAGCATCCACTTGGGCTTGTAGGTGGCGTTTTTCTGCTTCTAGTTGCTGAATTTGCCTTGTTAAATGTGCTACTCGCTCGGCTATCGGTTCAGTAGTGTAAATGCGATCGCTACTAACTCCCAGCAAGCGCACCCCTACCGTACCTGTACCGCTAACCCTGACAGACTCGGTTTCTAGAGTCATTGGCACTGGGGCAATTACTAATTCTTGTTCAATTCCTGTTAAATTAACAACACCCCGCCGTGTAACCAATGCTCTATCAGTATACACAGTAACAGCTACAATCTCGCTTTGTACTGTTTTGCGCCAAGACGCTAGTTCCGGGTTAACCACTACTAGTTTTCCCCCATTTTTAATGATTCTGCTGGTTAATTGTCAATGTTTCTCGGTCTAAGAGTCAACCCCTTTAGGTAATTCGTAATTCGTAATTCATAATTACGAATTACAAATTATTTTACCCATGAATTGGTTCGAGCGTACTAGAAGGAATATCAGCGTTTTGCTCGACAAAATTCTTTGCCGCAGCTAGTAGATACTCATAATAGGCACGAGCTACGATAGAGAGTTGCTTGCCAGATGGGTAAACCATGTACCAATATCGCTGAATGGGGAAGTGTTGTACATCTAAAATGCTAAATTCTGAAGTGTCTGATAGTAAGGTATGACGAGATAAAACAGAAATACCTAAACCACCTGCGATCGCTTGTTTAATTGCTTCGTTACTTCCCAATTCTAGCTTGACTTTTACTACTACCCCTTCTTCTTCAAAGAGCTTTTGGACGGCGCGGCGTGTTCCTGAACCAGGTTCCCGCATAATAAAAGGTTCGTGACACAGGCGTTGGATAGGAATATTTTTTTCTTTGGATAACGGATGATTAGTCGGTGCAAATACGATCAAAGGGTTTTCTAAAAATGGTTCACAAGTCACATCTATAGTGTCTGGAATTTGACTCATAATATATAAGTCATCCAAATTCTGACTCATCCGTTCTAAAATTTGTTCGTGATTTGTTACTTGTAGCGAGATATCAATCCCTGGATAAAGTTCGCAAAATGGCCCTAGCAAACGTGGGATAAAATATTTTGCTGTTGTAATCACTGCCAAGCGCAATTGTCCCTGTTTTAGCCCTTTTAAATCTGCCACCTTCATTTGATACTGGGCTATATTATGAAAAATCTGCCGACAAGTGGCAAATAACTCCCGTCCGGCTTCCGTCAGATACAATCGCTTCCCCACTTGCTCAAATAATGGCAGCCCTACCGTTTTTGTAAGTTGCTTGATCTGCATAGAAACGGTAGGTTGGGTGAGAAACAATTCCTCAGCAGCACGAGTAAAGCTACTGTGCCGTGCCGCCGCCTCGAACACCTTTAACTGGTGCAGCGTCGCTTGGTTCAAGGGTGATTCTCCTGTAGTATATAGCGATTAATAGATATAAAACTAGTATTGCTGAACACTGGCAAATGATATAGTGATGCTCACAGAAAGTTACGAGTTTTATCATAGATAAAACTCTATTGCTTATATTATAATAAGGGTATTTTATTTATGGATTTAAGAAGCTATTATCAGAACAGCTAAAGCGTAAGATGCCTTCCATCTCCTGATGAATGATGAATAAGGATTTTCCCAAATTCATCTATCATCATTCATCATTCCATAATTCTTCTGTAACTTTTGTCGGTAGCTTGGTTAAGTCTGGTAATCTTAATACTTCGATTTCGGCAACTTGTTCTTTAATATTCACTGGCAAGTTTAACGGTTCCCGTTCTTCTATCCAGCAGCTTGCCAATGGCAAGGTTAACTCCATTTCATCAAGGGGTCGAGGAATTACCATCACAGCATTCAATTCCCCAATACGTTCTGCTTCAAACATTCCCGCTTCCACTGCTACCGCCACATTGGCTACGGAACCACGAATAATCGCTGTACACAAACCCGCACCAATTTTTTCATAAGCTGCTAAATGAACATCAGCAGCTTTGAGCATGGCATCACACGCTCCTACCATCGCGGGAAATCCCCGCGTTTCTACCAAACCAATTGCTTGATTACTCAGACGGCTGTAATTGCCCTCTTGCATCAATTTAGTGAAACGGGTTGTGATGGGAAGTACTATATCTAGGTTGGGATAAGGTCGGGGAATCACCAAACTAGAAACTAACTGACCAAATTGTTCAGCTGTTTGTACCCCTGATTCTACCGCCAGACGCACGTCAGCAATTCCACCCCGGACGATCGCAGTACAATGACCACTACCAGTTTTTTCATACCCAACGAGGTGAACTCCTGCCGATTTCAGCATCATATCCGCTGTACCAACGATCGCGGGAAAGCTGCGGGTAGAAACTAAACCTAAAGCAGTATCCTGAAAGGTTTCTTGACTACTCGCCCCTTGGGTGGTGCGAATAGACCGTTGATTATATGTTTCCATAATGAATTCTCCAAAATACGGAAAAAGCCGACACCTTACAATTAACACTTACTCGAACTAATCGTCAGAGTTTGGGTTGCTCAAGGATTGTCTATGAGGAAACAATGTAGTCAACAATCTGCTGATGCTCCCTTGTCCATAAATCTGAGTCCCGAAACCATTAGGGGATTCTGTAGTTGGCTGACTGGGGTCTGAATGATATTCTGTAGACTCTTGGGCGGCTGACTCCAAGGTGGAGTTAGCATCATTGGCAGGTTCCTCCACGGGAGGAGACTGACTTTCGGGAGTAGCGGGAGATTTAAAATAAGAAATCGACTTGTTTTGTTTGAAATCTACAAAAGCCGCAGCTGAGAAGTTAGTTGAGGAAATTACCTTTTCCTTAACTTCACCTGAGCCATTTTCCTCTTCCTTTGGCGGTACTGCATTTGTAGAAGTAGGGTTATTTGTAGATGGTTCTGGTTCCTTGATTTGGCTAATCTGCCGACTGGTGTCTCCTAAAATTGAACCAGGTGGTACTACTTGTCCAGGTTCAACTGAATAGTTAAAAACTGTTGTTGCTGAACCAATACAAGCATTTGCTCCAATTTTGCCCTTGCCAACCATCAAAAAACCGGCTCCCAGGTTTGCACCTGCTTCTACCTCTAGAGTGCCTTCATGGACTTGGAGAATTGCTCCCATACCAATACAGACCCCTGGCCCAATGATGATCTTGCTATTTACAGCCGCTTGGAGGATCACCCCAGGTGCAAGTACCGCGCTTGGATGAATAGTCACCTCACCACTAATGTAAGAATCAAAGTTATTGCTGAGGCGCAGTGGCAGCACAGACATGGAAATTTTAACCTCGGAAGCAGGTGTAGTGCTGAGTGCTGAGTGCTGAGTAATTAGTATGTTCCAAAATCTGAGCTTACAGCTAGTTTAACTGGTGTCTTTAAAGTGTTAACTCAGCACTCAGCACTTTTAACTCAGCACTATTATGGTCGTTGAATAATCGTTTCTAATACTCGACGCTTGGCTTTGGGGTCAACACCAATTAAGCGTACATATTCCCCTGGATATTCACCGAGTTGTCCTTCTACAGATGCGATCGCTTCTCTTTCTGAGGAGGCTTGAATTTGACCAGTACTAGTCCAAGAACCTGTACGGAACCGCCGTTGATCTACATGCTCAACGCTAATTTTATACCCACCAGCTAATAGTTGCCGGAGTTGTTCTACTACTTCAGTACTCAAGCGGGTAGCGGTAGCGGTAGCGGTAGCTGTTGCAGAGGATGCCGCACTAGTAGTAAATGATTTCTGACTGCCAGAGGAGGCTACTTGACCATTTGGACGTTGGATAATAGTCTCTAATACCCGCCGTTTGGCTTTAGGGTCAATACCAATTAAGCGTACATATTCCCCTGGATATTCGCCGAGTTGTCTTTCTACGGCGGCGATCGCTTCTCTTTCTGAAGAGGCTTGAATTTGACCGGTACTAGTCCAGGAACCTGTACGGAAGCGGCGCTCATCTACATGTTCTATGCTAATTTTCGAGCCACCAGCCAATAATTGCCGGAGTTGGTCTACTACTTCTGTACTCAAGTGGTTACTAGTAGCTGTTGCTGTCGCAGAGCTAGCACTGGTATGAAATGATTTCTGACTACCAGAAGATACTACTTGACCATTTGGACGTTGGATAATGCTTTCTAATACCCGGCGTTTGGCTTTGGTATCAATGCCGATTAAACGCACATATTCGCCTGGATGGCTCTCTATACATTCTTCTAAGGCGGAGATGACTTGATTTGTGGAAGTTGCTTCTATTGGCTTGCAACTAGTCCAAGAACCTGTGCGGAAGCGCCGCTCATCTACGTGTTCTATGCCAATTTTATAACCACTCGCCAAAAGTTGGCGGATTTGATCTAGAGTTTCGCCACTAACTTTGCCGCTGCTAGAGCCATTACTGTTACCATGACCATTATTGCTGCTGTAGCCGCCATTGCTATGACTGCTAGTTGGAGCTTTAAAACTGGTAGCTGGTTTTGCATCACCATCTGGACGTTGGATGATGCTCTCTAGCACACGCTTTCTACCTTTGTCAATGCCAAACAGGCGGACATACTCGCCGCTATGGTCATTTAGACAGCTTTCTAAGGCTGCGATCGCTTCACCGATCGATCTCGGTTCAATTGGTTGACAACTAGTCCAAGAACCTGTGCGGAACCGTCTTTGGTCTACGTGTTCCGTACCAATTTTATAACCTTGCTGTAATAGATACCGTAACTGATCTATTGTTTCTGCACCCAAGCTATTGCTCGCCACTTCACTACTCCTTTCCAACTCTAAAACAGTAATACCATTACCTGTATAAGATTTAGCGTTCTCATCCCGAATGGGTGCTATACATTTGCTATCCGCAGCACAGAGATAACCCGCTCGTAATGCCTGATTAATCCCAACTACATGATGAGCAAATTCCTTATCTTGATCTTGCACATCTGGCAAGCGGTCAGCTTGCTGCTGGCTGGTAATTATCGCTCCCGAAGGTATATATTTACCAGGGGGAATCTCTACGTCTTGAATCAAAGCGTGCATCATGACGATGCAACCTGCACCCACTCTGGCATTAAACACCGTCGAGCGAAAGCCAATGAAGGAATTATCCCCTACATAAGCTGGCCCGTGAATTAGAGCCATGTGGGTAATGCAAGTGTTTTTACCAATCCATACCGAGTATTTATTTTGGTCATCGCCAATTACTCGTCCTTGCTCCAACCCATGAATGACCACACCATCTTGAATATTGGTATTTTCACCAAGATAAAAGGGTGTACCTTCATCCGCTCTAATCGTAGTCCCCGGAGCAACGATTACATTTGCACCTATTCGTACATCCCCAATCAGATTGGAGAACGAATGTACAAAGGAAGTTTCATGGATTTGAGGTTCAGCTAAATTCCTTGACCACGGGGTTGGGGGTGCCGCCGTGCTGCGGACTGCCATCGCGAGATTCCTCCTGAAATTAAGTTATGAATTATGAGTTATGAGTTATGAGTTTTAACTCCTCACTTCTCACTCTTAACTCCTAACTTTTCTAACTGTTGACTATCGATATTGATCTTTTTTGCTGTAAATTAGGCGATCTTCAACGTAAATAGTATCTATGATCGCCACCACTGCTGCATCCAATGGACGCTGTTCATTGCCAACAACTTGACGAGCGGCACTACCACGAGTGATGAGTACCCACTCATCTACTCCTGCTCCCACAATATCTGCTGCTACTTCATACTCTGGTAGGATATTGCCGTTTTCATCTACTAATTGTAACAACAGTAGTTTCACACCTCTCAGACTTGGATCTTTTTGGGTGCTAACTACTGTGCCGCGAACTTTGGCAATTTGCATTACAAATTACGGTCTTCTACCAAAAGGACGAATTGCATTCACATTTTCCCGGAACTGCTCTACATCTTCGGTATAACGAATTGGTAGAACGTATTCTAAGTTTTCGTGAGGACGAGCAATGATATGAGTAGACAGTACTTGTCCGCCATTGACTCGCTTTACAGATTCAACTCCTGCGGCCACAGAAGCTTGAACTTCGGAAACGTCACCCCGAACAATTACTGTTACCCGACCACTACCAATTTTTTCATAACCTACTAAAGTGACGCGAGCCGCTTTCACCATTGCGTCAGCCGCTTCCACCACTGCTGGAAAGCCTAGCGTTTCAACCATTCCTACTGCAATTGACATTAGTTTTAATCCCTTTTTTATTGTTTTTAGCCTTGGACAACAAAAGTGATGCTCAATTAGGTAAAGAGCGTTAATTACTTTGTTTAAACAGCTTTTAAGTACGGAATTGTTCTACCGCTTCTGTGTAACGTATCGGCAAGACGTATTCCAGGTTTTCGTGAGGACGAGCAATGATGTGAGTGGATAACACTTCACCACCGAAGACTCTTTTCGCCGCTTCAACCCCAGCTGCTACAGAAGCTTGAACTTCCGATACATCTCCCCTAACTATGACGGTGACACGAGCGCTACCAATTTTTTCATAGCCCACTAAAGTGACACGGGCGGCTTTCACCATCGCATCAGCAGCTTCTACAACTGCTGGAAAGCCTTTCGTTTCAATCATCCCAACTGCAATTGGCATCGCAGAACTCCTACAAAATGAATCAGATCGGTACTGTTGTTTGAAATTTTTGACGGGGAGAGGTTTATCTTATAGCTAAGAAAACACTTCCAAATTAAGCATAGGAAAGCTTGGCGTCCCTGGCAATATAAATTACTATAATAGTTTATGATAAGAAAGTTTTAAAAAACTTAACAAAAAGTTATCTGTCCTTCTAGACGATTAAAGTTCACTGATTCCTAGAGAGGCCACTTATGCTTTATAATTTCTTTATTACATTGACAAAACGACATTCATAACCAAGGCTAATCCGATCTGTCGAGGGACAAACATCGGCTGTAACTTTTGCTGTATCTATCTTTTGTTAAAGATTGCTACATCTACAATGACTAGGTGAAAAATATATAACTTTTTCAAATATATTGTATAAAGTACTTTGCTTAAAGTCGAAATATAAATGTAAAAAGGTCAGTGATGTTAAGGCAAGTAAATGCTTTTGCTTATGTAAAGTTATATTTTACTTATGTTAAATAGGGTAAAGCTAGGTAAAAGTACTCGCCAGAATGTAGCTGAAACAATATTAAAAAAACATCGGTATTTTGGTAAATTGATTTTATTAAATAAATAATTATTTTAGAGCTTTTTTTAAATCAAGGCTGATTCGTCAAGGAAAATTTAAATGGATCAATTTCTATTTTCAACAAGTTGGTTTGTGCCTTTTTATAGCTTATTGGGCGCAATTTTGACCTTGCCGTGGGGAATAGGAATAATTCAGCGAACAGGGCCAAGACCTGCGGCATATATCAATTTGTTGACAACCGTTTTAGCTTTTATCCATAGCCTGTTTGTGTTTAAAAGTATCTGGTATAGAGAACCAGAAACTTTACTGGTGAATTGGTTCAAAGTTGCGGATTTAGACTTATCTTTTGCCTTGGAACTGTCACCAGTTAGTATTGGGGCAACAGTTTTAATTACAGGGTTAAGCTTACTGGCACAAGTTTACGCTCTGGGTTATATGGAAAAAGACTGGTCGTTGGCGCGTTTTTTTGCGCTGCTGGGATTTTTTGAAGCAGCGTTGACTAGCCTAGCAATCAGTGATTCTTTGTTTCTCAGCTATGCCCTTTTGGAAGTGTTGACCCTTTCGACTTACTTGCTGGTGGGATTCTGGTATGCTCAACCGTTAGTAGTGACAGCGGCGCGGGATGCGTTTTGGACTAAACGGGTGGGAGACTTGTTGCTGCTAATGGCTGTGGTAACACTTTCTACCTTAGCCGGGAGTTTGAATTTTTCGGATTTATATGAATGGGCGCAAACAGCTAATTTAAGCCCAATGACATCGACATTGCTAGGGTTGGCGTTAATTGCTGGGCCTGCTGGTAAATGTGCCCAATTTCCCCTGCACCTGTGGTTAGATGAGGCAATGGAAGGGCCAAACCCCGCTTCGGTAATGCGAAATTCGTTGGTAGTAGCTGGTGGTGCTTATTTACTGTATAAATTTCAACCATTGTTAGCCCTATCGCCAGTTGCCTTAAATGCCTTGGTAGTGATGGGTACGGTGACGGCGATTGGAGCCACATTAGTATCTATAGCTCAAATTGACATTAAGCGATCGCTATCTCATTCCACCAGTGCATACATGGGCTTAGTGTTTTTGGCGGTAGGGTTGCAGCAAGGGGGTGTAGCCTTGATGTTGTTGTTAACTCATGCGATCGCCAAAGCATTATTATTTATGAGTTCTGGTTCAGTCATCTTGACTACCCAAAGCCAAGACTTAACAGAAATGGGCGGTTTGTGGTCACGAATGCCAGCTACTACCACTGCCTTTGTGGTCGGTTCCGCTGGGATGGTAACACTACTACCATTAGGAAGTTTTTGGGCAATGTTAGCATGGGCTGACGGTTTCGTAAGTATTAGCCCTTGGGTAATTGGGGTTTTAATATTAGTTAATGGTTTAACAGCATTAAACCTCACCAGAGTATTTAGATTAGTCTTTTGGGGTAAACCGCAACAAAAGACCCGTCGTACCCCAGAAGTTGGTTGGCAAATGGCCCTACCAATGGTGATTCTGACAGTGCTAACTCTGCTTTTACCTCTAATGTTACAGCAATGGTACTTGCTACCCGATTGGGAAAGTATTAATTGGTATGTGGCGTTAGCGTTATTTGGTTCTACCTTGGTGGGAGTAGGTGTAGGGTGTACAGTTCATCTGCACAAAGCTTGGTCACGATCGAGAATCTTGGCGTGGAGATTTGTGCAAGACTTGTTAGGTTATGATTTTTATATTGACCGAGTTTATCTTGTAACGGTGGTAAGCGCAGTCGCACTGTTATCTAAAATTTCTGCTTGGAGCGATCGCTACTTGGTTGATGGTTTTGTAAACTTGGTTGGGTTTGCAACAATTTTCGGCGGACAAACTTTAAAGTACAGCATTTCTGGACAATCTCAGGGCTATATGTTGACCATACTAGCAGTCGTCAGCGTCCTGGGTTTTTTCATCAGCTGGTCGTTGGGTTTACTAGATAAATTGCCTTTTTAAAGATATTGTCATTGGTCATTGGTCATTGGTCATTTGTCATTTGTGATTGGGTAAGAGTTTTTTCCCAGTCCCCAGTCCCCAGTCCCCATTCCATACCTAACTTATGCTTAGTGTTTTAATTCTAGTGCCGTTAATCGGTGCAGCTTTAATTGGTTTCTCGCCCTCTGGCATCAGTGGGAAATTCGCCCGTGGGGTGGCTTTGGTCTTTGCCAGTATCGCTTTCTTATGGACAATCGTACTAGCAATTCAGTTTCATCCAGGGGAAATTACTCAACAGTTTGCTGAATCTATCCCTTGGATAGATGCTTTAGGATTGAATTATAACCTTGGGATAGATGGTTTATCTTTGCCATTGCTGGTTTTGAATGGATTGTTAACTGCCATTGCCATCTACAGCAGCGATGAATCCTTACAGCGTCCGAAATTTTATTACTCTTTGATCCTATTATTAAGCGCTGGGGTAACAGGAGCCTTTCTGGCACAGGATTTACTGCTATTTTTCCTGTTTTACGAATTGGAACTAATTCCGCTGTATTTGTTGATAGCTATTTGGGGTGGCGCCAAGCGGGGTTATGCGGCGACTAAATTTCTGATTTATACAGCCGTTTCGGGAATTCTGATTTTAGCAAGTTTCCTCGGCATGGTTTGGCTGAGTGGTTCCTCTAACTTTGCACTAGCAACCTTGAACGCGACAACTTTACCTCTAGCAACACAGCTTTTATTGCTAGCGGGAATTTTGATCGGTTTTGGGATTAAAATTCCCTTGGTTCCCTTCCATACTTGGTTGCCAGATGCTCACGTTGAAGCTTCCACACCGATTTCTGTGCTATTGGCTGGAGTGCTATTGAAATTGGGAACTTATGGCTTACTGCGATTTGGCATGAACTTGTTACCAGAAGCTTGGAGTTATCTGGCTCCCTGGTTAGCCACTTGGGCGGTGGTAAGTGTGCTGTATGGTTCATCCTGCGCCATCGCTCAAACCGATATGAAAAAAATGGTAGCATACAGCTCCATTGGACACATGGGTTATGTGCTGTTAGCCGCTGCTGCTGCTACACCTTTAAGTGTGTTGGGTGCTGTAATGCAAATGATTAGCCACGGCTTGATTTCCGCAATGCTGTTTTTGCTGGTGGGAGTTGTATATAAAAAAGCTGGAAGCCGAGATTTAGAAATCATCCAAGGATTGCTGAACCCAGAACGGGGTATGCCGGTAATTGGTAGCTTGATGATTGTCGGAGTCATGGCCAGCGCTGGTATACCGGGAATGCTAGGGTTTATTTCCGAATTTGTAGTTTATCGCGGGAGTTTTCCAGTTTTTCCAGTGCAAACCTTGCTATGTATGCTTGGTACTGGTTTAACAGCGGTTTACTTCTTAATACTCGTCAACCGCGCCTTTTTTGGCCGCTTATCTGCACAAGTTACCAACTTACCACGTGTGTATTGGAGCGATCGCATCCCAGCAGTAATTTTAGCTGTGCTAATTGTGATTTTTGGCATTCAACCTGCTTGGCTAGTGCGCTGGACTGAACCAACAATTACAGCAATGGTGAATAGTCAAAATGTAGTAGTAGCAGTGTCCTTGGATAAAGCAATGGGAAGTAGGGATTAGGGAAGAAGCAAGGGAGCAGGGAGCAGGGAGCAAGGGAGAAGAATTTTCCCCTCCGCCCCCCGCACCCTGCCCCTCTGCCTCTTTTCAATGCCCAATGCCCAATCCCTAAACTTTTCGGAGAGATGGTAATGGTAACTATTAAAAAAAAAGCAACTCACAATCCCTTAGCTGAGTATATTGAACGTCTGCAAAAAGGAGATGCATTACTCCCCGATAGTCCAGAAAATGTACTAGAAGTTGTTGGTATTCTTAAAAGCTATGGCGTAGTTTTAGATGCCTACTCAAAAAATCTTAACTACATTGCCGAGCATCAGTTTTTAGTATTTTTTCCATTTTTTAAATACTTTAATGGAGAGGTTTCTTTCCAGAAATTACTCCGTCACTGGTGGCATAACCGAATTAATTTTGAATATGCCGAGTATTGCATGAAAGCCATGATGTGGCACGGTGGCGGCGGACTAGATACGTATTTAAATACAACAGAATTTCAAGAAAGAGCGCAAGCCGTTATTGCCGCAAAATTTAAAAATAATCCCTTCATTCCGGGTATCAACCAACTGTTTCCAGATTTCTTAACAGAACACTTGCGCGTCTCTGCTTACTACACAGGTTTAGGTCAATTTTGGCGAGTCATGGCTGATATCTTCCTCAGCTTATCAGACCTCTACGATCAAGGCAAAATCAAATCGATTCCCCAAGTTGTAGAACACATTAAAGCTGGGTTAGTGGCAAATGCATCAAACCCAATTACCTACACCGTCAAAATTCGGGGTGAAGTTTATGAAATCATTCCCAAAAGCGTTGGTTTGACTTTCTTAGCAGATACAGCCATCCCTTATGTAGAAGCAGTATTCTTCCGAGGAACTCCTTTCCACGGTACAGTTTCATACAACGCCCAAGGATATCAAATTCCCCCAGATCAAACTCTATTTCAATATGGCGCATTGTATGCCGATCCTTTGCCCATCGGTGGCGCGGGTATTCCTCCCACTTTATTGATGCAGGATATGCGTCATTATCTTCCAGAGTATCTGCACGAAATTTATCGTCGTAGTCTCCGGGGTGAAGATGATTTGCGGGTACAAATTTGCATGAGTTTCCAAAAATCGATGTTTTGCGTGACAACAGCAACCATTTTAGGACTGATGCCTCATCCTTTGGATACTAAAGATCCAAATGAGCAAAAAATTAATCGAGTTTATTTAGAGAAGTGGATGAGTCGGTTACAAACTTCGCGGTTGCTAGATGTGAATAAATAACTGAATTTACACAGAGAAATTTCAGATGTTTTTCAATCGCTATAAAAACCTTCATCTAATTCAGCAACTTGATCCAGTGCAAGATCATTGCCGGATTTATCACTTAATGAATGGCTATGAGTTTCCTTGGGATATGACGCGATCGCTCGAAGTTGCCTTGATGCGAACTTATTGCGTTCCTAGTATTTCTAAATTGCTGAATCAGACAGGAGAATTTACCCATTGTCCGCAAAAACGCTATGATGATACGTCAATAATTGTTGGAGAGATGATTAAGTGGGGTTATGATAGCGCGCGTGGCAAAGAAGCCCTGCAACGTATGAATACACTCCACGGACGCTTCAAGATTGACAACGGTGATTTCTTATATGTACTTTCAACCTTCATTTTTGAGCCTATCCGTTGGAATGTGCGGTTTGGTTGGCGGCTGATGTGCGAACAAGAAAAATTAGCGTCTTTTTACTTCTGGCGAGAATTAGGTAAGCAAATGCAGATTCAGAATATCCCTGAAACCTACGAAGAATTGGAGCGCTATAACCTGGACTACGAACGCCAAAAATTTCGCTATTCAGATACAAATTGCCGAGTTGGGGAAGCTACACGCGATTTATTTTTGAGTTGGTTTCCTTCGTGGATGCGTTCTGCCATCAAACCAGGTATCTACGCTTTACTAGATGAGACAATGCTCGATGCCTTTGGTTTTCCCTATCCCTCGCCATTGTTGCGATCGGCTATGGTAAGTCTACTAAAAATCCGAGCCAAATTAATCCGGTTATTCCCACCTCGGAATCACCCCAATTTTTATATTGACTCTCTTATCCCCAGCTATCCCACTGGCTATGAAATTGCAAATGTGGGGCCAGTTCATCCGAAAATCTAGGCTTCTGGTTCAACGCCGAGTGATCGCAATTGAGCAGTCAAGCGATCGGCTCTTTCTTCACCAGTCAACAATAAATTACCTTGCAAATCCCACCAACGCAACCAAGGTAATTCCATATTATAATATTGTCCTTGCCAAATCCCTAACTCAACTCCCAAAGGATGTATGGGACAATGCCCACGTTCATTTGCTGTTAATAACTGATATTGTCCACCAATTAATTCATAAACTTCCACACTGGCTTTATTCACTTCATAAATGCCGTAGAAGGGAGGACGAATCACTTGCTCATAAATCCAAAATTTCCCCTTCCACGGAGTTTTTTCTCGCTCCTCACTACCATCCCCAGAAACAAATTCTAATGCAATCAAATTCACTTTAGCAATTTTAGGGTGTGAGAGAAAAAAGCGTAGGCGTAGCCCATCGTAGACATCGCTCTCCTTCTCAAAGCTAACTTAGCTTGTCAAGATTCAATTGTGTGAAAATTAATACAAATATATTGGGAGTTGCAAAGATGGCTTGGGTAGCTGGCGATCGCTTGCAAGGTGGAAAGTACACCATTGAAAAAGAGTTGGGAAGAGGACGCTTTGGCATTACCTATTTGGTAAGAAATAGGAATGGCGATCGCTTTGTCATTAAAACCTTAAATGATGACTTGCTAAATTCCCTTAACCAGTTAGAGCGCGAACGGCTAAAGACAATGTTTTTGCGGGAGGCTTTAAAGCTGCAAAAGTGTAAGCATAAGTATATTGTGGAGGTCGTAGACTCCTTTGAAGAAGCAGACTGTTTGTGTTTGTTAATGGAATATGTAAATGAAGTGAGTTTGGCTGACCTGCGTCCACCAACACTTTCAGAACCAGAAGCATTACGTTACATCCAGCAAATTGGGGAAGCACTGATAGTTGTACATGAAAATGAACTAATTCATCGAGATGTGCATCCAGGAAATATCTTGTTGCGGA
Organism: Nostoc sp. C052; assembly: GCF_013393905.1. Taxonomy (GTDB): domain Bacteria; phylum Cyanobacteriota; class Cyanobacteriia; order Cyanobacteriales; family Nostocaceae; genus Nostoc. The sequence continues at coordinate 7,760,801 of NZ_CP040272.1, read as the reverse complement.
AGCGAGAGGGACAGCTAGAAGCGGTACTAATTGATTTTGGTTTAGCTTTGGATTTTGACCATATTTTAACCACAAGCCGAACTAAGGAAACTTCTGATGGATTTACGCCTCCTGAGCTTTATGCAAAAGGTACTATAACTCGTGCATATAGCGATATTTATTCACTAGCAGCTACTCTGTATAGACTTTTGACAGGAAGAATACCTGTTGATGCAGTAAAGCGCAAAGTGGATGGCGAGCATTTAGTATCTCCTAAAGAATTCAACGATCAAATCAGCCCTCGCGTCAATCGAGCAATTTTAGCAGGTATGCAGCTAGATCCTAAACAGCGTCCTCAATCAATGCGAGAGTGGCTTGATTTATTGGGGTTAATAGGGGAAACTCCTCAGCTTGTGCCAAATGTACCCCCTCAACCCAACCCAATCAATTGGACACATGTTATAGCTGCGATCGCAGCTATAGGAGCCTTACTCTCAGGCATTGCTGCTTTGATTCCTATTATCACATCTTCATCTTCCAACTCACCGTCACACTCTCCCAGTCCGTCATCTAGCAAAACACCGTAGATTTAGGTAAACTTTCATCAGGGTGTTGATATTAAAGTAACGATTTTGACTTATGCCCAATTGTCTAAAGAGATTGTCTCATATATTGTTGAGCGTGCCTTAATTACGAATTACGAATTACGAATTATTTAGAGGTATTTATGCCCTGGATAGCAAGACAACAATTGCAAGGTGGCAAATACGTAATTGAACAAGTCTTGGGACAGGGGGGATTCGGGATTACTTATAAGGCATTGCATATTGAACTAAACCAGACAGTTGTAATTAAGACACCTAATGAATACCTCAGCCACGACCCGGAATATGAAAAGTACATAGAAAGATTTATCCAAGAAGGGCGGATACTCGCACGCTTATCAAAAGACCCCCATCCTCACATTGTGGGAGTGATTGATTTGTTTCGAGAAGGTGCTATCCACTGTTTGGTGATGGATTTTGTACCAGGAGAAAATTTGTTTGAGGCAGTAAGACGCAGAGGGGCGTTACCAGAAGCAGAAATTGTTCCCTGTATCCGCCAGATTGGCGAAGCTTTAGTGGTGGTGCATCAAGCAGGGCTAGTACACAGAGATGCCCACCCTGGAAACATCATGTTGCGGAGTAATGGCAAAGCGGTTCTGATTGACTTTGGCATTGCCAAAGAACTCTTGCCTAAAACTTTGAGTTCAACAGGAAATGCGGGTAATCATGGGTTTGCACCCTATGAACAGATAACCAGAGGCAGCCGGGAACCAACAGTTGATGTTTACTGTCTGGCTGCCACACTCTATTATGCAATGACAGGTCAAAGCCCGACACCTTCTCTAGCTCGTAAGCTCCATAATGCTTCCCTAAAGCAACCCAAACAAATTATTCCCAGTATTAGCAAGCGATTGAATCAGGCAATTCTCAAAGGTATGGCGCTGGAGGCAAAAGACCGTCCTCAGTCAATGAAAGCATGGTTAGCAATGTTAGACGCACCAAAAGTTGGTATAAAAGAAGTTGGAGACTTGCGTAAAAATAAAATACCAGCTAGACAATCTATATCAAGAAGAATCCAAAACTTTATTGGTACATTATTAAACCGCGAGTCTCTTGTTCTTTCCAAACCCAAGCTAAACCCAGATAAAGCTGTTGATCCAGTTAACATAAAAGAAGTTATTCGCCCCCAAGCCAAGCTAAAGTTAGAGGCAATTCCAGAAAAACCAGCTACTAAATCACTTAGAATCATTCCCTGGGGCTGGTTGGTTGTATTATTCAGCTACTTATTGATAGGCTATTTATTAGCCGCGTTTAACGCTCCGTATATAGTTTGGATTGCGGTTGTCGCTGTGGCTGTGGCTGGGTCTGTGGCTGTGGCTATGGCTATGGCTTGGGTTGTGATTGTGGCTTGGATTGTGGTTTGGACTGGGGTTTTGGCCCTGGCTTGGGTTCTGGCTTGGGCTGGGGCTGTGGCTGTGGCTGTGGCTGTGGCTGTGGCTGTGGCTTGGGCTGGGACTTTGGCTGTGGCTGGGGCTGTGGCTGGAAATGAATTACGAAAATCTTTTAGCAAGGTTAATACTTTTCTAATTTTAGCTAGTACTTCTAGTCTAAGCTTGGGTTTGGGATGGTTAGGACATAAAATTTTGAATACAGGTTCATAGCTTACTCAAGCTCTAGAAGCTAAATGACAAAAGATTTTGGTTGTATCGAGTAGAGAAGCGATGTCTAACAACAAGCAGCTGCCCGTCTACGTACCTTTAACCTCATACCAAAATATTAATGATATCTACATTAAAATAGTCCGCCAACGCTTCTGCTTGAGTTTTACTAATGGTGCGATTGCGCAGCGTCTCGAAGGGAAGGAGAATCGCCATAACATATCGTAGTTAACTATGCTAATTTTTCTCTAACCCAAATACGAAAAGATTTCAACAAAGCAACCTCACCCATGCTTTGACTTTGCTGAATAAATTTACTCATCTCATTCACTGAAATCAGAGGAAAAGCGATGCTAGATTTACACTCAACATATTGCCCTGCTTGCAACTGATAAAATTTCAAATTTTGCCCATCATATCGCCAAAGTTCATTTATAGTTAACGCTGCGTAAATATTAAATTTATTAATTGAACTATTAGTAATATCAATCTCAATTGCTAAATCAGGTGGTGGATCTGTTTCTAAATTTAGACTTTTCTTCCCTCTAACTTTTGGTTCATTTTGTATATAGTAGCAGTTATCTGGCTCTATCCCTTTTTTTGCTAATTTGCGCTTCAATGTTGTAGAACCAGCACTTTTAATTTCTCTTCCTATTTCTTCAGTCAAAGCAAATATCAAGCGGTCAAATTGAATTTTGGGATTTTCGTGTTCAAAAAGTGGTGTCATGATTTCTAAAGTACCGCCATCATAAGCAAACCGAGAGTCTCTATCCTCACCTGTGTCTTTTAGCAAGGCTTCAAAGGTTTCCCAGCTAATGTTATGTAGTACTGTTCTTTGTTCTGCGGGTGTTGACTGGACTAGCATATTAAAATACTTCTTTCATGACAATATTAGATAAAGTTTCAACGCCGAGCCATGTCTGACGACAACCTGCTATGCGTCTACGCCATATTTCTCTAAAACTCAAGCGATCGCTATTTAAATGTTATCTTTTTTCTATTGGTTCACCACCTAACCAAGAATCTCCCGAATTAAAATCGGGAGAGTGTTAAAAAACCCAAATCTATTGTCTTTATCAAATAACAACCTCTTGCTTAGGCTTCCGCACTGGACGCTTGCGTTCGCTACGACGAACGCCCCCTGCCATTTTGTATTCATCGCTATTCTTGCCATACTTTGCAGCTACGCTGACTAAGACATGTTCTGTTAGTTCCATCAGCGATTTTTCGGCTAATTCTAAAGCTCCCTGAGTTAAATCCACGGTGGAGAGGCTGGAGTTATAAACTTCCAATTTCTCCTGTGTTTTTTTGATGGCGGCGGCAAAAGTGTCAATAGTGACTCCATTACCTAAATCTAAGGTGGAACTAATCGATTTCAAAGCCGCAATCCGACGCTGTGCCCTATCAAGTACTTTAGACCCACGTTTTGGACGTGACATAAATAACCTTCCTTTTGTTAATCATGCACTAGGATAAAAACTGACTTCTATCCTTGTCTCTACACCATTAAGATAAACAAAATCGGGGTGATTAGCACCCGCAATATTCAGTATTGTTTAAAATATTTAGTACAAAAAATATTTTATTTATTGCGTGAATTTATTGACGCTTATCCGAATCCAAGAAACGATCGCCCGAATTCAAGAAACGATCGCCTGAATTCAAGAAACAATCACCCGAATTCAAGAAACAATCACCCGAATTCAAGAAACGATCGCCCGAATTCAAGAAACGACTGCCCGAATTCAAGAAACGATCGCCCGAATTCAATAAACAACTGCCCGAATTCAACAAACGACTGCCCGAATTCAAGAAACGACTGCCCGAATTCAACAAACGACTGCCCGAATTCAAGAAACAATCGCCCGAATTCAATAAACAACTGCCCGAATTCAACAAACGCGCCTTTATCTCGCTTCGCTGAAGAAGATTCCCTGCGATCGCCCTGATTCCTCATGGTGAATCTATGTAAAAATATTGAGAAAACATATTTACAGGTATAAAAATATACTTTATTATAGAGACATAAGAAAGGCGATCGCCCTCGCGCAAGAGTCTGCGATCGCCTTCTTTTAACCCCAAAATCGGAGTCACCAAAATCGGAGTCAAATATTATCATGGCACAATCAAAAAAGTTCGCCAATTCACAACCAGCCCAGTTTCTCAGCACACAAGGCAGCGACGTATCTCGTTTCCATTCATCTTTCCAAGACTCATCACCCAGAAGAGAACGGATTAAACATTTATTAATTGGTTCACCCAAAGCTGTTACCAGCACAATTCACTTGTTGCATGTTTTGGGCTATGCAAATGTAGGTGATTGGAGTCCACTACTACCAACAGATAATTCCAATGAAGTCATGAGTATTTTAACCCGTCAGATTTTGACGCAATAATTCATACTGGGGTGCTTTTTGCACCCCTACATATCACAAGTAGCAAACTAATATTATCTATTCTCGAAGAAGTCGCATTTCCCATACGGTACAAATCAACAGGTGTTTTTCTCATCCCAATCAGCCAAAGACTTAGGCTTCCGGTTCAACACCGAGCGATTAATTTTCTCTAAAACTCAAGCGATCGCTATCTAAATATTCTCCACCCACAGAAGATGATTTGCATAGCTACTGGTTTTAAGAGCGTTGTAAAATTTTTCGTCTGCTGTTACCATCTGGCATTGTTGAGTAATAGCAAGGGTTAAGTATAAACTGTCATACACTGCGCGATCTGTTTGGAGGGCAATATCTAAAGCAAGTGGCATTAACGGCTGAGATAAGTACACCTCTAGAGGAACTGCATTTAAATCTGTTAGTGTTTGTCTTGCATTTTCAGCAGTGTCTTCACCGCGACAGACTCGTTTCCATAAGACGTTTCCCACCTCTGCGAAGAAAAAATCTGGAACTAAGAAAGTATGATTTTGTTAATAAACGCCTAGCTGCATGAGAGTAGACTTCAGGGATGAACCACTTGATCGCAATGCTAGCATCTAAAACATACTGACTCACCGTTCTCTATCTTCGCGAATGAGTTCAGTACTATCACTGAAAATTTTTCCTGTATATCTAACTTGAGCGCGTGCCACAGCTTCTCTGGTTCTTTCCATGTCGCCGCCAGTGTGATGGTATGTCGCTTTTTCAGCCGCTTGTTGTAGGATCTGTTTTAGTTCTTCTTGCAAAGACCTACCGTGTTGTTTGGCAAGAGTTTCTAGCTTTTGTAGAATAATAGGATCTAAATTTTCAACTAAGATTTGAGCCATAATTCTATGGTTGTTTTTTCGCTTCTTTTATTCAAGATTTGAAATTAGTTTAGCAAGTGTAGATGCAAAGAGAAGCCTAAGCGATCGCTTTTTATAATTAAGCTTTAAGATTATTGGATTTTTGGCCCGATGTACCCAATGATAATTTTATCTGGCCCTAATTCTTCAGAAAAATGAAGCCGCCAAGCCCCTGCACCAGTCATTCTTAAGTGCAAACTGAAGATACGATGTACATCATCAGGACACTTAAAGGTTAGTTTCGGCTTTAATTTTTGAAGTCTAGAGTCACTTTCTGGAGTTGCTTTGCTAGGAATCAGGTCTAAATCACAAGCTCCATCTGTCCAAGTTTTACAGTAGTTTTCTAGTTCAAACAACTTGTTTACAACCTGCCTGAACATTGGAGTTCTACAATAAAGGTTTTGGATCTGTTTGCTGACGTTTTCGCAAAACTCCAGATTGGGAAATAATTCCTCTCTCCGATTCCAAAGATCCTCACCGTCAATAACTCCGGTACGAATACGTTTTTGTATCCATTCTGCGTGTTCCTGCACATGATTGCTACGACTAACATGGATAATCTCTACAACGTAATCAATTACCTCTCCATCTTCATCCATTCGTCTGGCTGCGAGTTCTAGGTGGTTTAAATCCCAGCATTCTTCAAAAAGCAAACTAACTGCGATCGCATCAAGCATATAAGCAATACCAAGTCCAATTGCAGCTTCTCCCTGATGCCAAAATTCAGACAAGCCAGCATTATTTTCAATCTCTTGAATATCTGAATTTGCAATATTAGTTGAGAAAGGACTTCCTGTTGCTAAATTTCTAATAAAACCTTGTTCAACTTGATCTACTTCCCTATCATTAAGCCAACGACGTAAAGGATAGTCAGGTGCAAGTATAGTTGTATGAAAGTTATCTTTAGTGCGAAGATAGACTTTCACTCCCTGAGCTTTGACTGCCTTTATAGTGTTAATGAAGTTCGACATCCATTGTCGCGCTGTTTGCTTATCAGAGGTAGGATTTTGCAGAGAAAGTTCATTTAAAACTAGGTCAATCTCCACAATCTACTCTCCAGCAGGTTCTAACAAAACATCCAAGCTTTTTTCCCACTCATCAAAGAATCCATTAGGCCATCGATCAATTCTGCCATTACGATCAATATGTGGAGATACTACTTCTGTAACAGTTTGTCCTCCTTTTTCTTGTCGCTGAAAATAATGTAGCTGAACATCATCAGGCTTAATTTTGCCTCCATGAACAGCAAGACGAATACCATTTAAAACATGATCACTATGAGTTTCTATTACTATTTGAATTCCACAACTAGCTGCAAGCGATAATAATTCACCCATCTTGACTTGTCCTTTAGGATGTAGATGTGCCTCTGGATTTTCAATTATAATTAGTGTACCCGGAGAAGATGATAAAACTGCTACGATAATCGGTAATGTGTAACTAATCCCAAATCCGACATTAGTAGTACGATAGGGGTTACTATCCCCATAAAAATATTGTAAACTCATCAAACCTATATCTGAATTAGAGTTAATTTTAATTCTTGTACCAGGACTAACTTCTCTCATCCATCCTTCAACCTGGCTGCTAAGAGTGTTAGATTTTGCCATCGGATGTCTTAGTTTAGTTTGAAGAACATCTTTATCTTGATTAATTGCTAAAAAATGTGCAGTATATTCACCCTTACTACCTAACTGTCCTAGTCGCCTTGCTTGATAATCTGACATATCATAAGATGTTCGTGGCCCGAGACGTTCAGCCTGTAAATAGTGAAATCTTCTATTGAAAGGACTTAATTTATAGACATTCTCAATTGGTAATTTAGAATCTAAATTATTTAAAACATCTGCACCTGTCTTAATTTGGTCATAGCTAAAACGCCAAATCCCTTTTTTTCTATCATTCCAAATAATCTCGAAACCAAGATAATCCTCTTTGGCTCTTTCGCAAAATGCATCTTGAGCAGTACCAATGTGTACTAATTCACCATTCAATGCTAAACCGACATTTGGCAATAATTCTTGTTGATAAGATTGACGCAGCAAAAGTAGCGATTGTAAGACAGAAGATTTTCCCGTACTATTTAGACCAGAAAGTAAAGTTAGTGGCTTAAATTCGATTAACTGATTTTCAAAGGCTTTGTAATTGGTCAGTTTTAGAGAATTAATGAAATTAATCATAATAATACTTCTTGGATAATTTTCTCTACAGTTTCAAATCTATGCTCAATTTTATTTTTTACTTGAGAGATTGATACTAGAAAGTCTGCATCGTTATCTACATATCTAACAAAAGTATCAATGAGCTTTCGTTTTCTATCTTTTAAAATTTGAATATTTTCTATATTTAGTCTTCCAAGATTTACAGACCAAACTTCAAATAAAGATTTGTTAAGCGGAAACTTTCTTTTGTTTTTATTAGAAATTTTACGAAAAGCGTTATTATTAAAAATATCAAAAGCTGCAATCATCGCTTTTTTGAAATTTTCTTCTATTTTGATTATTTCCTCATTGGAAAGACTATTTATTTTCGACAAAGCTTTACTAAGGAAAGAATCTCGAGTTTCCTCTTGATATTCTTTATAAGAAATTAGATAAAAAGCAAGAAATCCTAGTACAAACTCTCTATCATCCATTCTTTTTTTCTTTGAGTCACTGAGATTAACAACACGTTTAAACTCTGAGAAAGAAGCTAGTTTTGCCACCAATTTTATAGCTGGCCCAGGATTCAAAGCATGACGCAATTCTTGATTGGAAAGAGGTACACCTCCCGTATTAATACGTTTAAATATATTATATTTGACTTCCAAAGGCGTACCTTTTTCAATTAAATATACTGTAACTTGAGTTTCTAAAATACGACGTTGATATCTTCGTTCTAATTCATCATAATTTTTGTTATTTAAGTCTTTTAGATATTCTAATCCAACTAATTTAAGTCTCTTATCACTTTTATCAATTACAAATTGCTTTAAGGCTGACAATCTTTGTAATCCATCTACAACTACCCATTTATCTTCATCTGTCTCTTCATTTGTAGCATCAATATAAAAAGCAGGTAATGGTATTCTAATCAAAATAGATTCAATTAATTTACTTTTTGCTTCTAAAGTCCATATATTGGCTTGTCGTTGAAAATCAGGTGCTAAATCAAGGGCTTCTTCGTCAATTCTTCTGAGTAATTGCTCAATGGTTGGCTCCCTTGTAGCGATATTGATTTTTTCTGGGTCGTATTGAAAAGTTACTTTTTCATATTGTTCTTCATCATTGTCTTCTTCATCTAAAGTTTCTTCATCAGCTAATTCTGCGTTATAATTATTCAAATTTACCACGGCGCTTACTCCTTATTATTAATGTTATTGTTGATGTTTAGTGGTACTACATCAGCAAATGCTGCTGTTTAACTGGTGTACTTCAATCCTACTATCTCCACAAATCATAAAGGCGCAAAAATTCGCGCCTCTACGTACCTAGTCTATTACTTGTTTACCTTCCCCAGGCAAATCACAAATTGGCGCGATCGCCTCTGGTAAAGTCACAGCAATGTCTAACGACAAGGTACTACGCGTCTACGCACCTGTAACCCACAGTCCATAAATATTAAACCTCTGGTTCAACGCCAAGCGATCGCAATTGGGCAGTCAAGCGAAGCGCTCGGCTCTTTCATCACCAGTCAACAACAAATTACCCTGCAAATCCCACCAGCGTAGCCAAGGTAATTCCGCATTTTGATAAACTCCTTGCCAAATACCTAACTCAACTCCCAAGCGGGTAATCGGATAATGTCCGCGTTCATTTGCTGCTAATAACTGATATTGTCCACCAATTAATTTATAAACTTCTACACTGGCTTTATTCACTTCATAAATGCCATAAAAAGCCGGATGGATTACTTGCTCATAAATCCAAAATTTCCCTTGAAAAGGTGTTTTGTCTCGTTCTTCACTACCATCCCCAGAAACAAATTCTAAGGCAATTAAGGGGGCAATAAATTCTCGCCATAGTACATAAGACCTCCGCGTTTGTCCATCGAGCAAGGGCGGTACATTTCCTACATAAAACCAATCTGGTGCTTCTGCGCCTCGTTCTGGCGGATCTGTCAAACGCCAGTAAATACCTAAGTCCTGTCCTATACAATATTCACCTTCAGGATGTAATTTTTTAAGGATAGGTGTAATCGAGTCAGTAAGTAAAATGCTTTGGGGATGCTCTTGCCAATTTTTGCCTTCGGCACGCTCCGCGAACACAAATGTACCATCTGACTCTGGTAGCTGCGTATGGTCGGGGAACGGGGTGAGGGCGGTGGATGGGTCAGTTGCAGAGGTCATAAGACTACCTTTGCAGGAGTAAGGGTTGTTCTTAGTTTAGCTTGCTTAGTTAACCAAGTTTCACTCGCAGCTTGGTCTGTATAAGATGGAGATTGTAATCCTTCAGGGTAATTAAAAATTGGAGCAAAGCAAGTTGACGAGCTTCACTCCCGACTAATCTTAAAGTACACGTAGTAAGCTAGGAATGCTTTCGATCGCTGACAAATCCCGAATTTCTGCCAAAGCTTGCCTAAAATTGCCTTCCCGCACATCATGAGTAACAACCACAATCTCTGCAAGTTCCCCTTGAAAGCCAGTTTGGACAATTGACTCTAAGCTAACGCCATAATTACCAAAGCAAGTCCCTAATTTCCCGATAACTCCAGGCTGGTCATTGGTAAGGAAACGGGCATAAAACCGAGTTATCAATTCTGCCATCGGCGCAATTTGGCAATATTCTTGATGTCCACAAGCTAATAATGGATTTGCAACTGCTGTATTAGTTTTAAGGACAGCAACTAAATTCAAAATATCTGATGTGACGGCACTGGCGGTTGCACCAGCACCAGCACCAGGGCCAAAAAACATTACTTGCCCGATGGGTTCTCCTTCGACAAGAATGGCGTTGTAAACGCCGTTGATGCTAGCCAAAGGGTGGGTTTTGGGCACTAAAGTAGGATGAACTCTGACAGAAAGGGGAGATGAGGGAGTATCACGTTTAGCGATCGCTAATAATTTAATCACAAATCCCAATTTTTCAGCATAGGCAATATCTGTCTTACTGACTTGCCGAATCCCTTCAGTATAAACATCTTGTAAGTTGATGCGTCCACCAAAGCCTAATGATGCCAGGATAGCAATTTTATCACCTGCGTCTAAACCATCGACATCAGCTGTGGGGTCAGCCTCAGCGTAACCCAAACGCTGGGCATCAGCTAAGACATCGCTGAAGTTGCTGCCTTCTGTTTGCATCCGCGTCAGGATGTAGTTCGTTGTACCGTTAACGATACCTGTGATAGTGTGAATGCGGTTAACGCTTAAAGACTGCTTTAGGGGTTGAATCACCGGAATACCACCACCCACAGCAGCTTCTAGCATGACGTAAACGCCGGCTTGATTGGCTGTTGTGAAAATTTCCGCCCCAAAGCGGGCGATCGCAGCTTTATTAGCTGTAACTACGTGTTTGCCATTACTTAAAGCTTTGAGAATGAGCGATCGCGCCGGCTCTAGTCCGCCCATCACCTCGACAACTATATCTACCGCTGGATCGTTGACAATAGAATCTAAATCTGTAGTTAAGACTTCCGTAGACAATTCTACTCCACGGGGCTTATCTAGCGATCGCACTCCCACCCGATAAATTTCTATCTCTTGCAACAATGGATGACGCCCAGCACTATCTTGCAACAACTGCACTGTTCCCGTTCCCACGGTGCCTAATCCCAGTATTCCTAGTTTCACACCCACAAATTTTGCACCCAATTTATTTTTTAGTGCTGTTAGCGGTAGCGGGGCGTTTAGCCCGTGCTGAGTGCTAAGTGCTGAGTAGTAACAAGTACTATTTAATACTCTACTCTTCAGAACTGAGAACTCTCGCCTCAGCTATTTACAATATTCATAACAAAACAATTGTAGGGTGAGCATTGCCCACCCTACTACTTCATAACTTAGAACTCAGCACTTAATAAGTTTCTACTTCATAACTTAGAACTCAAAACTCAGCACTCAGACTCAGCACTCAGCACTTAGTAGGTTTCTACGTGCCAGCGATGGGCTTTCTTGAGTTGCTTCTGGTAATCACTCCAGGTCACGCCTTCTTTAGCAGCAGCAGTTGTTAAGGCTGCATCAATACCTTCTTCCATACCCCGCAAACCGCAGATGTAGGTGTGGGTTTTTTCATTTTTAATCAATTGCCACAACTCATCTGCATGTTCCGCTACGCGGTCTTGGATGTACATTCTACCGCCTTGGGGATTTTTTTGTTCGCGGCTGATGGCAGCAGTCAGGCGGAAGTTATCAGGATATTTTTGTTGAATTTCTTCCAATTCTTCCTTATATAAAAGGTTTGGAGTTGTGGGCACGCCAAATATTAGCCAAGAGAATCCTTTAAATTGGTATTCTGGGTTAGCTGCTCTTTCCGCATCTTTAAACTGACGCCATAGATAAGCCCGCATTGGCGCAATACCCGTTCCAGTTGCCAACATGATGACATTAGCTTCGGGATCTTCGGGTAACAACATTTCCTTACCCACAGGCCCAGTAATTTTTACCTCTTCCCCTGGCTTGAGGAAACACAGGTGCGTAGAGCAAACACCGTAGACTGTTTCGCCAGTTTCCGGGTGCTTGTACTCTAATTGGCGGACGCATAGTGATACTGTTTTATCATCCACATCATCGCCATGACGAGTTGAGGCGATGGAATAGAGTCTAAGTTTTTCTGGCTTGCCGTTCTTATCTAATCCTGGTGGAATAATCCCAATACTTTGACCTTCTATATACTTCAAATCCCCGGCGGAAAGGTCAAATTTGAGGTGTTGAACAATACCAATACCGCCTTCTTTAACTAGCGGTTCATTAGATATTACCTTGCCAATAAACGGAGCATTGGGACGATAAGTGTTAACAGGAACGTCACCGTGGTCTTTTTTGGCTTTCGCTTGAGTCATGGTGTTGCCTTTCTTGTCCTTGTTCTTAAGCTGTTCTTCAGCTGGTGGTTTAGCGAAACCTTTGGTTTCACTATGAGCATTTACAGGTGTGGCTTTACCATTCCCTTCATTGTCAGCAGTTTCCCCAGATGTAGCTAACTCGCTGACAACGCTTGTAGCATTCCCAAATGAGGCTTTACCATTAACTGGTTCTAAAGCAGTTACAGGCTGGATGCTAACAATTGTGCCGCCTAGACGAGTGATACGTCGCATTTCTTGATTCATGCGGTTGTAAGGCACTCTGATGAACACACTGCCACTTTTCCGAATTGGGTAGTTAGTTTGATCAGTTTCTTCACTCTGACGCAAACCCACTACTTCATAAAGGAAGATGCGGCTACCTAATTCTGTGTTGGCAGCACCCTCAACAGCACCTTGATTGTACATTCGTTCTACCACTCCGATAATTTACTTAACCGTTTTTCAAAAAAAAACTATTCCCCTACCTTGCCAGCTTTAGTTTACCGGATTTTCGTTTCACAAAACTGGAGAAGGAAGGAAAAACGGCATCATTAAATTAATGCCTTGCTAAGTACACTCACCAAAGACATGCAGGCATAGCAAAAAACACACCTGTTCACCTTCTAAGGTAAAGGATAAGTCTTGTGGAGAATGTTAATAATGAGTCAATTTAATCTTTTTTTCGTTAACTACCACCCCCCTTAGGGAGATAGCTTTTTACCTTACTACTCAACGAGTAACTTACAATAGTAGATATTGCTGGAGAGATGCTTTAATTAGTAAAAGCTACCACTCTGTTTACTTACCTCCAAAAGTTGCCGTTGTGCTTGCTTATTTCAAGAGTTTAAATCTAAAAATTCAAATCCCGGAAGGTCTTCTCCCGATTGATTTTACTTCTCTAAATTTACTACTCTACCAGAATATTGTTTAGCTATAATTCATAACCCTTCTATGGATAACTACATGGATAGGACAAATATCACTACAGACATCACTATGATTTAAGCAACTATAATTAGTTTCACTTGATGTGAAAAATCTGTCAACCTCTATCAGTACTTTGCCATAACACCGACACTTCTATTTGAGCATATCCATAAATTTACAGGCAATAAATTGACTGATGCAAGTTGTTGACTCATTCGTTGGATAGATTTTGGCTTTGAATAGCTCAAGCATTGTCAAGCCGGAATTACAATTTAGGAAGATCAAAAAACTCGCTGCCAGAGTAAATTATACCTTATCTACTTGATTAGATAGAGTAACAAGTAGCAGAATGACAGCGCTGCAACACTTACGGCGATGGCGATCCCCATTTTTAAATTAACAACTAAATCAACAAAATCATTGATAAATCACGTTAATTCTTCTTGAAGGCAAATCTTGTATGGGATACCTCCTTCTGTTAAAATCAAATATACCACTAGGATTAAATACTTACCGGCACCAACATTCAGGCTAGTCCGGCGAGTAGCAACTTATTACTTTGTTGTCTACGCGTTTGGTGTCTTATAGATGTGCTAGGTAGCAAGAACGCAGGATAAACCAAAAGAGGTAAACTCCTGGCTTCAAAATCTGCTGTGTGAACAATTATTGACACAACTTTAGTATTTTAGAGGAGATTTATGACAAGTAAGCCGGAACGCGTGGTACTGATTGGAGTAGCCGGAGACTCTGGATGCGGTAAATCTACGTTTTTGCGTCGTTTGATAGATTTGTTTGGTGAAGATTTAATGACAGTCATCTGCTTGGATGATTATCACTCCCTGGATCGTAAACAGCGCAAAGAAACAGGGATAACGGCACTAGACCCCAGGGCAAACAATTTTGACTTGATGTATGAGCAAATTAAAGCGCTCAAAAGTGGTCAAGCTATTAATAAGCCGATTTACAACCACGAAACTGGCTTGATTGACCCGCCAGAGCGGGTAGAGCCGAATCACATTATAGTTGTTGAAGGATTGCATCCTTTATATGATGAGCGGGTGCGATCGCTAATCGACTTCAGTGTTTATTTTGACATTAGTGATGAAGTCAAAATTGCCTGGAAAATCCAGCGAGATATGGCTGAACGCGGTCATCGCTACGAAGATGTTTTAGCGCAAATCAATTCCCGCAAACCTGACTTTGAAAAGTTTATCGAACCACAAAGAGAATTTGCCGATGTAGTTCTCCAAGTATTACCCACAAACTTGATCAAAAACGACACCGAGCGTAGAGTCTTAAGGGTACGTATGCTCCAGCGGGAAGGTAAGGAAGGCTTCGATCCAACCTATCTATTTGATGAAGGGTCAACAATTAATTGGACTCCCTGTGGACGCAAGCTGACCTGTTCTTACCCTGGTATGCAGTTGTACTACGGTTCAGATGTTTACTACGGCCGCTATGTCTCAGTACTAGAGGTAGATGGTCAATTTGACAACTTAGAAGAAGTAATTTACATCGAAACCCATCTCAGCAATACATCCACCAAATATCAGGGTGAATTGACTCACTTGTTACTCCAGCACCGCGAGTATCCAGGTTCCAATAATGGTACTGGTTTCTTTCAAGTGCTTACAGGTTTGAAGATGCGTGCTGCCTATGAGCGTTTGACAGCTACGGAAGCAAAGTTAGCGGTTCAGGTTTAAAGCAGCAGTGTTTGTGTCAAAGCTTGTGGGGACACTTCCGGGTGTCCCCTTTTTTTTGTGTTATTAAATACATTTTTCCTAAAAAATAATCACCATATATTTATATTATTTACGGATATTTACCCTATGGTTAGTGGTTTTTATCAATATCAAAAAGATACTAACGACTGAAGTATAAATATTGTTATGATTTCATAAATTAGTAGTTGAACTAAATACTCACATTTAGTCAACGAAAAAACTCTCGATGGAGGAATTTCCTTTGTCTCGTCGATATTTATTTACCTCCGAGTCAGTCACCGAAGGTCATCCAGATAAAATTTGCGATCAGATTTCTGATACCATTCTGGATGCCTTATTGACACAAGACCCCAGTAGCCGTGTTGCTGCTGAAGTAGTAGTTAACACTGGTTTGGTGCTAATCACTGGTGAAATAACCACCAAAGCCAATGTGAATTTCGTCAATCTCGCCCGCAAAAAAATTGCCGAAATTGGCTATACAAATGCCGATAATGGCTTTTCTGCCAATAGCACCAGTGTTTTGGTAGCTTTAGACGAACAATCACCTGATATTGCTCAAGGCGTTAACACCGCCCACGAAACCCGCGAGCAAGATAGTGAGGAACAATTTGACAAAATTGGTGCAGGCGATCAAGGTATAATGTTCGGTTTTGCTAGCAACGAAACACCAGAACTGACACCATTGCCCATCAGTCTCGCGCACCGCATTGCTCGTCGATTGGCAGCAGTCCGCAAAACTGGTGAATTGCCATACCTGCGTCCTGACGGCAAAACCCAAGTAACTGTAGCTTACGAAGATGGACGCCCAGTAGGTATTGATACTATTCTGATTTCCACCCAACATGCAGCCACTATTGGGGAAATCACAGATGAGGCGGCTGTACAAGCCAAAATTAAACAAGACCTCTGGTCAGCAGTGGTCGAACCTGTTTTTGGCGATATTGACATTAAGCCTAACGATCAGACACGTTTTTTAGTCAACCCCACTGGCAAATTTGTCGTTGGTGGCCCTCAAGGAGATTCTGGTCTGACAGGACGAAAAATAATCGTTGATACCTATGGTGGTTATTCACGACATGGTGGTGGCGCTTTTTCTGGTAAAGACCCCACGAAGGTAGACCGTTCTGCTGCTTATGCAGCTCGCTA
Organism: Nostoc sp. C052; assembly: GCF_013393905.1. Taxonomy (GTDB): domain Bacteria; phylum Cyanobacteriota; class Cyanobacteriia; order Cyanobacteriales; family Nostocaceae; genus Nostoc. The sequence goes on along the minus strand of NZ_CP040272.1, from coordinate 7,744,576 downwards.
TGTGGCAAAAAATATTGTCGCCGCCGGGTTAGCAGACAAAGTTGAAATCCAGCTATCCTATGCGATTGGCGTAGCCCGACCAACAAGTATCCTAGTGGATACCTTTGGTACTGGCAAAGTGGATGAAGAAACCTTACTGGAATTAATCAACAAGCACTTTGAACTCCGTCCCGCAGGGATTATCCATACTTTCAACTTACGCAACTTACCAAGTGAACGAGGCGGACGTTTTTATCAGGACGTCGCGGCTTACGGTCATTTTGGGCGGGCTGATTTAGACTTGCCTTGGGAACAGACCGATAAAGCCGAATTGTTGAAGCAAGCAGCAAAGGATTCACTTTCGGAAGTAGTTGCTCAGGCAGTGACTTAGACTTATAGACTACTGCAAAAACTTAGTTTATCTACGTGAGGGTATTGGCAACTTGACAAGTTACCGATGCCCTCATTTTTTCCTAGCCAAGTAGTCTGTCCCATCAATAGAGATGCCAATATTTGTCGGGTTTTGGGGAAAAGGGAAAGAAAAAACCTTTAACCCTTCCCCTTTAACCTTTTCCCCAAACCAAATTCTGAGTTCAAAATGCAAAACCCGAGTAGTATTGATAGAGATGCTGGTGCTGGAACTATCAAAAGAAAAGCATGAGAGATTTTTAGACTAGATAAAATGCCGCGTCAATAATTGCTTGAGAAAGTTAGAATCAAGATAGTTATAGCAGATTAATTCTCAATTCATAACTCATAATTTTTAAGAATGTTGCCACGAGAAGAACTTTTAAAAGGTGTTGAAAATCGAGATAGTGTAGCTCGTGTAATCGACCAAGCAGAACAAGCAATCAAAACTTGGGAAGTGGTTTTGACAGATTTTCTATCTCCCCCAGAATTGGTGGAAATTCAACGGGTGTTTAACCGATTAACAGAAGTGCAATTGATAGCGTGGGGTGGATATCCGCAAGCTGAACGCCAAAGAATAGCGATCGCTCGTTCGGAACTTCCTTTAGATCAATCTCAAGTCAGCTTTGCGGTTGTAGAAATCGCTGGTAATTTCCTGTTTGATACCGCTTCTCACCGCGACTTTTTAGGCGCAATGTTGGGGACAGGAATTGTTCGTGAAAAGACGGGAGATGTAATTGTTTTAGGAGAACGAGGGGCCCAGGCGATTGTTGCACCAGAGTTGGTGGAATTTTTGGAAATGAGTTTGAAACAGGTGCGATCGGTTCCTGTGAAAACTCAGCGGATTGAGATAACTGAATTAAGGGTTCGGGAACCCAAGAAAAAAGAATTAACTACTGTGGAAGCTTCTTTGCGATTAGATGCGATCGCATCTGCTGGTTTTGGCATGTCCCGCAGCAAAATGGTTGATTTCATTGATGCTGGTGATGTCCGCGTCAATTGGAAGGAAGTTACCCAAGCTAGTTCTCAAGTCAAATCAGGCGACTTAATCGCCATCCGCTCTAAAGGGCGTTTAGAAGTTGGGGAAATCGCCGTGACAAAAAAAGATCGTTATCGAGTTCAATTAACAAGATACATCTAATAAAAGAGGAGTTAAAAGTTAAAAGTTAAAAGTTAGGAATTTTAAATTTATCACTTTCTTTAACTCCTAACTCCTAAATCCTAAATTCTAAATACTTAAACTTTAAAGTGTTTTGCTAACATATTCAGCAGAAGTTTGCGCGGCACAAGCCGAGATAATTTGCTTCTAATTTGAGTGTTAGTATCAGAACTAATAACAGTCGGATAGCCTTTTTCTAAAGCCTCTAAAGATTCCCAGACCACTTTTTCAGAAGAATATACTTTATCTGTACTACTTGCCAGTCCTGGAGGGAAATTAGCTTCTGCAAAAAAGTTTGTTTCTATTGGCCCTGGACAAGTGACTAAAATACGGACACCATATTGATAATTTTCTGCCCATAGTGCTTCACTAAAGCTGAGAATAAAAGCTTTACTGGCAGCATAAACAGAAAGATATGGTATCGGTTGAAAAGCCGTAATAGAAGATACATTAATAATGCTTCCAGAACGACGTTGCCGCATCAAAGGTAGAAATTTATGGGTTAAATCTACCAATGCCAAAATGTTTAATTGTACGATTTTGACTTGTTTTTCTCCATCCACTTCGGCAAAGTCGCCATAGTAACCAAAACCAGCATTGTTGATTAACAAGTCAATAGTTAATTCCTTTACTTTGGTAGTATTAAATACACTAGCAGCGGCATTAGGTTCTGTGAGGTCTTTGACTATAACCTCTACTTGAATGTTGTGTTGTTCTTGTAATTGTTTAGCTAATTGGGTTAATTTCTCTTCAGAACGAGCAACGAGTACAAGATTTGTTTTGCGTGCAGCTAGTTCTTGAGCAAAGGCTTTACCAATACCACTAGAGGCACCGGTAATTAAAGCAGTGGGCATTCTACATATTCAGATAGGTTTTAATCACTTATAAATCTTACCTATGCTGACTATAAGTTTTAACTACCCAAAGTGATATACCCAAAAGTGTAAAAGTAATACTCATACCAATTTTGTATAAAGATGCGCTAAACTATATTTAAGTACAAAAAAAACGTAAACTTGGAGCGATTTGCCGCAGGCTACCGCATACTACTAGGTCGAAGCAAGCGACGCGCAGTATCTCGTAGAAAAAAACATAAAAAAGAAAGAAGTTAAAAGGGTTTAGCGCAACTTCACAAAAAAATGATATCAGATGTGAAGTGAGGGTCTGCTTCCTCTATTCAAAACTTATCCTTACCTAAGATTTGATTTTCGGAAGCGATGTGAATTCTCCAAATACACCAATATGGGATATTCTTAAATCTTCTTCATCTATATATTGAATGGACGAGTCTATTTTTTCAGGTAATTTTCCATCCTTGCACGACCACTCAAATACAAATTTAGAGTCTAAATGCTTGAGGTTAGAAAATATCTGCTTCCATTGGCTGCGTCGAATTCGATTTCCCCACCTGGATTGTAAGTCTCTCGAATAGGCTTCATGTTGGTAAACAAAGAAATCAAATGGTCTTTCATTTATATTTTTGTGATCCAGTAAATGAATAAGATGAAACATAAAACCATCTTCGGAGAGGCTACTTACAAGATTTTCTAAAAGTGGCACAACATCATCAACTGGCACATGCTCCAATACAGATTTGGAAAATACAAAATCTATTTTTTCTTTGCCAGGTAGTTGTTGAGATAAATCAATGGGAGCAATGTATTCTATGCCCAAATCTTTTAAGGCTTCTACGGATAAATTTTTTAATGAAAGTAGTTTATTTAAACGTAAGCGAATAATCTCGCGATCTTCAAATGTAGATAGACTATCTAAGATACTCCAATCTACAGACTTACATACAGCTTTGAAAATGTTGTCGGGTTGTAATAATGGGTAAACATCAGTTGCATAAATCTTTTTGGCTCCAAGAAGGTAAAATACTAACGAATGAGTCAGTAACCACCCACTTCCAATTTCAAGACAAATTTTGTCACGCAATACATATTTTCCTTTACCAGACTGAAGTAGATAGATAGCAATTTCATTAGCACAAATATCAAGCCTTTTACCTGCAACAGCTAGCTTACCTGAATGCACTTTATTATGTAAAGCTTGATATAGATCGGATGATCTAATAATTGATTTTGTGCGTTCATCAAGGAGATTCTTTACTAAATTTTTCATTTTGCACGCCTCTCTCGCTTAACTTATTGGTAATTTAACATAACACTGTTAACTGTACCAGTTACATGAGTTCCTGTATAACAGAATCATCTCACCTTTTTTGCTTCTTATACAATTACGCTCAAGAGCATCTTTGCTAATGGATAAAAGAAACCTTGGAATTGGGAACTGGGGATTAGGAATTAAGGATTTTTTAAGATTTAAATGGTAATTTAGCGGAAAGTTGAGCTAGTCTCTTAGTATTAGTATCAGTGGTAGCAAGTAATCGAGCGTTAAGGGTTTCCTTACTTGGGTAAACTGAATTTTTTATAAAGTTGGATGTTCTCAATAATGATTTTAATGATTTTTCATGGCGATTCAAAGTCATTTTGAATTTCTAATTACCATTTTTCAGACCAATAAATAATTTCTGAGGCAGAACTATTAATAGCCACGCCGTAGCTATCTCCATGATTCCACTTGAAACCAGGTCTACCTTTGTCATCTGTATTTAATACCAATATTTCATAAGTAGATGGGAAAGATTCTGTAGGCGAGTCACTGGTGTAAAAAAAAGTTGTCGGCACACCGTTAGGCTGATTGATGTGGTCATTTGTGTTACCACCCCTATATTTTTGCTTGGCACTACTTCTATATTGTGAAAGTAATTTTTCAATTTTGTTTGGTGGCTCTTTTAGCCTAATTTGAAAAAAGCTATTTCCCTGCAAAATTTCGGGAGAGTAAGCAATGCGAACGTTTTTGGCATCAGAGGGAATCTCATTAGGAAAGTGTTTTACTTGGTCATTATCAGACCATAGTTGATTACGAATTTCTTTATAGCGTGAGACATCAGTAATGATTTTAGGCTCACTAGTACTGCTAAAAGTTGTTCTCATAAAAAAGCTTCCCCCGACAATACTAAGACTAGCAAGGGCTAATAAAAATTGCGATCGCATCATCAAGTTGGGTGTCTCTAACTTTTATAGTCATATACCCAACTAATAAACTATATTCGTACTATTGCGGATATCCTATTAGAGATATTAACAGAAACTTTGTGTATCCAGAGGTAATTTGGGATATTTGTAAAATTACTGTGAAGCTAGTCAATGATTATCTAGTCAAATACCGTAGATGCTCTTCATTGAGCTTAGTACTACTGCTGTAGCGAAAGACATCAATTCTATAGCCATTTATTTTTTCAATTCTTCCTGATGCAGCAATGACTAAAGCGGATATATAAATAGTAGATGCACCTTAATTAAATCACAGTCCTCAGCTTTTAGTTGGGGGCTTTTTTTATAAGAAGAATTCATAACTCAGGAGTCAGAATTCATACTGAATTCTGTACGAGTGGCTGATGAATATTGGTTAAAAGCAAGTGGAATAATGGGCGAAAAAATTAAAATATTCTTGCCTGAAAACTCTATCCCTTTATGGGTAGAGTTTTCTGAATTCTGTTAACGCAGCGGGGCGTAGCCCATTCTGTATTCTGACTCCTGTTTTATTACTCATATATTTTTAATTCGGGAAATAATTTTGTCGTAAGTCTAATTTTCCCGGATATGGCAATAATGAAAGCGGATTAATAAATGGTAGATGCACCTTAATAAATTACAGCCCTCAGCTTTTAGTTGAAGGCTTTTTTATTGTTGATATTTTTTCATACTGGAAGAAAAAACTTTGGATGCTAGTTAAATATTCCCGGATATGGCAATAATGAAAGCGGATTAATAAATGGTAGATGCACCCTAATAAATTACAGCCCTCAGCCAAAAGCTGGGGGCTTTTATTATTTAAATATAGAGGGTAGTAAACTAGGAGCTAACCAGACTGCATAACCAATAAATCCAAACAGCAAGCTAATCAAGGCAGTAATGCCATAGCTGATGCAAATTAATAAACCGTCAGATTCAATGGTGGCAACAGTCAAAAGTAAAATACCTATAGTGGGGATGGGATTTGTAAACGGAATTGGTAATATTAGTAATACTGTTAATAAAGAGATACAAAACCCATTAATTCGCCAAATCAAAGGATTATGCGCTATTTTTGCTAATCGGGGACGGGCAATTTTCTGTAAAACTTTGGTAAGACGCCCCAAATTTTGCAAAAGCAACTGCGCGAAGGGACGAGGAAATTTGTAGTTAGCGATTCTTTTTGGTAGCCAAGGCGATCGCCTCCCTAAAACCATTTGCCCTGATAATAGTAAACAAGCACCACCAAAAGGGCCAGTTAATCCCGGTGGCATAGGAAATAAAAATGGCAAAACTAATAACGTAATTACCAGGCTGAAGCCTCGTTCTGAGGTTTCTGCCAAAATATCACCTAGAGTTAGCGGTTGTTCAGCTAGGCGTTGCAATAGGGACTTTATATCTTGAGAAAATCTCAGATGCATTTGGCGTGAATTGATGCGAGTTCCCACTTTCTAGCAGGGAGATAGGGAGATGAGGGAGAATACTCTTAACTCCTGATTTGTGGGGGTACTAAAACAGCTATAGCTTTAGGTATAACCCGAAAATGAGCAGGTGTGTAAGTAGTAATTTCACCATCTGTATTGATAGGGCGCGGTTTACGAGTACGTACCTCTATTTCTTGACCTTGAAGAGAGCGTACACTCTGCCAATGTATATGTTGCCCTTGTCGCATTGCAGGTAGTAATAATATTATCTGCCACCAGTGTTCAATCTCCAAGCTATAAAGGTCTAGCCTTTGATCGTCTATTGCAGCATCATCAGCCACGGTCATACCACCACCGTAATAGCGGCCGTTACCCACAGCAATTTGCACTGTTTTGACGCGAACTGATTCACCGTTAATCGCAATCTCTGCTGTAAAAGGTCTTGCTTCCCAAATTACTTGCAATGCAGTGGCAGCATAAGCAAATATTCCCCAACGGCGTTTGACTTCTTTGGTAAGTCGTTGAGTAATTTTTACACTCAATCCCAGGCTGGCAACGTTAAAAAAATGCTTGCCATTCACACAACCTAAGTCGATGCGGTGTAAATTTTTATATGCAATAATTTTGCAAGCTTCGTTGAGGGAATTCGGGATTCCCAAAGTTCTCGCTAAATCGTTAGCAGTTCCCAGAGGTAAAATTCCCAAAGGCAACTGAGTATCAACTAAAGCATCTACGGCAGCATTTAGAGTGCCATCTCCTCCGCCAATAATCACCAAGTCAACTTGATACTGATAGCGAAGTATAACTTCAGCAAGATGTTTGGGATCTTCTGTAGACTCTTCAATTAAATCAAAGTCGAGTGTCTTCAGATATTCAATCGCTTCCGACAGACCCTTTTGCCCTTGGCGGGCATGACGATTTACTAACAGCAGTGCGCGGGAACTCATGGTTAGTACCTTTTGTAGTTGATATGTCGAATTATCCGCATCTATATATTCTGCTTAAAGTTGACTATAAAAAAGTGTTCAGGCTGTGATTGAAGTTACCACTTGCAGCAGGGAATAGGGAATAGGGAACTCTTAACTAGGTTGAAAGTGCCTTGTATATGGCTTTTTTATTAGACTTCATCAAATATAATTATTAATCTTTGTATGAATTAATTTTAGGTGTTTTTATAAAATAGGGAATTGTTCAAATAATATTATGCCAAAAGAAAGAGATATTTTTCATTAATATAGATACATATTTTGAGATTAAATTTGTATAAATACTATGAATAATCATATTAATTCTTTGTGAAACTGCACAAAATCATGCTTTGTAAGATAAATTGCTTAACCAACTTATTCTATGGGAACTCCAAGAAATAAATTATCCAATATTGTGGGGTGGGCATCCTGCCCGCCCAGTCCATAATATGGCGGGCGAGACGCCCACCCCACAAGAGTTAAATGGATATTTTTTATTTGGAAGTCCCTATACAACCTCATAGGTAATCGATATTATAATTATTTAATTTTTGTTTGACCGAGAAGAAATTATATATGTCAATTTCTGCTGTGACAGATTGTAAATTGTCTATGGTAAAGCGATCGCACCTTGAAAACGATCCTTTCGTGTAAATCCCCATCTTCATTTTGAATTTTACTTTTATGACTTTTTCGGGTTCGTGTCGCCACCAATAATTGCTTGAAATACGTCCCCTAGTAAAGAGAAAAATGCTGCAAATAATATTACAAGCATTAAACTTGCAAGGGCTGCAAAGGGAGAAATGATAAGCAAGATTAAAAGCCCAAATATCAAAAGTTTTAGTAATGTCTTATTCATCTTTTTTTATTCATCAAGTTTTCTAGGAATAATCGATAAATCAACCATCTGTCACTCGCCCTCTGTTAGATTTAACCTGTCCGCGCTTAATTTTATGGTCAAGGCGCTTTCTTTGAGAACTGCGGGTTGGTTTGGTGGGTTTACGTTTTATCGTGACTACAACTGCACTTTGAATGAGTTCTTGAAGTCGTCTCAACGCTGACTCGCGATTGTTCTCTTGGCTTCGATGTTCTTGGGCTTTAATAACGATGACTCCTTCTTGGGTGATGCGTCGATCGTTGAGCTTTAAAAGCTGTTGTTTATAATAATCGGGTAATGATGAAGCCACAATATCAAAGCGCAAGTGAATTGCAGTGGAAACTTTGTTAACATTTTGGCCTCCTGCTCCTTGCGAGCGAATCGCAGTAATTTCAATATCAGTCTGTGGGATAATAACTTTGTTGGAAATTTGTAGCATTACTCACAAGGCAAAAGAGGAACTTTGAAATCTGGGATAAAAATTTTTTACTCGGTTTGTTCGGGAAAATCGATTACTACGTCTTGGTCTTCATTATTGTTCAAATTCACCTCTAAAGTCTGTCCTTGGATTGTTACTTTATCGCCTGGTACTAATCGCCGTCCTCGTCGGGTTTCTAGCATACCGTTTACTTGGACATCGCCACCTTGAATCATCAGCTTGGCTTGTCCTCCAGTTGGTACTATACCCATCAACTTTAAAAATTGATTTAACTTAATTGTGTTGTCTCTGATTTTCTTCATCGTGAATAAAACTACATTACTTTAATTGTATCGTGGCGTTATCAAGGTAAAGTGTGAATCTGTTGCACTACATATCAGCCGATATTAAATAAAATACAACCTCAAGTATTTTGTCTAGTTTAAATGCCCTTTTTAAACGCAGAGGAACACAGAGGTAAACGCAGAGGTACGCAGAGTTTTGCTAAAGTTGATTCGCGATGAATTAATGAAATGTTGTACTTGGTTGCGAATTGATATGCCGATCTTGAAGGTTGCTGAGTCGAACAAGGGGAAGATGAATTTATACTTAAAAATCAGCAATTTTAGGTAAAAATACAAATTTGCTGAGTTCGAGTCAGTATTTGTATCTTCGTAAAAGCATCGCGATCGCCATAACAAAAACTGTAATGCCAGTTTATTATCTATAATGTTGATCGACAAAACTACCAGATATAGGCTCAAAAACTAGTCTGGAAGGTTCTTTTAGTGTGTTCAGGGGACTGGATCTATGATTAAGCTTGGTTTATTGGTACAGTCCCAGAATAACTCTTTGGGTATCGGAAAAGTTACGGAAATATCTGATACTAATGCGATCGTTGAGTATTTCTGCTCTATAGGGCAACGTCTCCAAAAAACGTTACCTTTAAGTTCGCTCTCTGAAGTCCAGCTTGAACCCCAAGCTAGATGCTACATCAAGTTCCCAACCCAGGAAAAATGGATCGTTGGCAGAGTTTTCATCTGGGATGAAGATGAAGAAAGGTATCAAATAGATTTACCAGATAAGAAAACGGCGATCGCTTCTGTTGAAGACATTTACGTTCGCTGCAATTTACCCAACACAAATCCCATCGAAACTCTAGCGATGAAGGGTCACGAAACCCCCTACTTCCATGACAAAAGATTGGCTTTCGTGAAATCTTTGATTCAGCAACGCGCTGTGAGTCGGGGGATGACAGGACTAATTTCGGCAAATATCAATCTTTATCCTCACCAAGTTGAAGTAGTTAGGCGGGTACTAGAAGACCCAATTCAACGCTACTTGTTAGCAGACGAGGTGGGACTCGGAAAAACCATCGAAGCAGGTGCGATTCTCCGTCAATTCCTTCTGGATGAGCCGAAAAGAGGTGCGGTAGTGATAGTTCCGCAATATTTGCTCAAACAATGGCGGACTGAGTTAGAAAACAAGTTTTACATCTCCCATTTTGGCAAACGGGTAGCGGTACTGGCGGTTGAAGACATCCATAAAATCAACCTGAAAGCGAAGATAGGCTGCTTAATTTTAGATGAAGCTCATCATATTGCAGCAATGGCGACCTCTAAGGATGCAGCAGTTCGCCAGCGTTTTCAGACTTGCAAAGAACTTGCTCATAAAAGCGATCGCTTACTTTTATTATCTGCAACTCCGGTTCTGAATCATGAGCAAGATTTTTTAGCCATGTTGCACTTGCTTGACCCAACAACCTATAAACTGGGTGATTTAGCAGGTTTCCGTACCAAAGTTGAAAGCCGTCAGCAAATTGGTAAAGTTCTGCTTTCTTTTAAAGAAGATGCAGAACCAGAGGTTCTCAAAAGCAACTTGCAGCAACTACGAGACCTCTTCGCTGAAGATAAGTATTTGCTGAAGCTAGCAGATGATTTAGAAAATTGTTTACAAGCAAATTCTACTGAGCAAGAGCAAATCGTCCAAGCGATTCGCGTCCATGTCAGCGATACCTATCGACTACACCGGCGAATGCTTCGCAACCGTCGCGCGGCGGTGGAAGATGTGATATTTGACCGCAACTTCACGCCCAAAGAAGAGTATGATTTAGACGAGCGATCGCTTGATATCCACGAACTCCTCAATCAATGGCGGAGTGTTGCCCCTCAAGAAAAGCAATATCAGCGAATTTTTCTGCTGTTATTTCTCGCTGCTGGCACTTGGTTAGGCATTTTAGAGCAGGTAATTACCGCCCGGTTAACTGCTAAACCTCATGCTAAACTCATCCAAGAGTTTAAAGAAGATGATATTCGCATCTTAACTACAACCCCAAAATTCTCAGGGGAAGAAGAAATTCTGCAATCCTTACTAAAAATTATTCGTCAACCTCAAGAGGACGGACAACGGACGGAAAATTTAAAAACAGTACTGCTGAATCAGCTAGGTACTTACTTCAAAATCCCTGCAAACGTTCGCAAGAATCAAAACGAATTCATCACCAGAATCCAGCAGAGAATCAAAAGACCAATTACTGGCGATATTCTGCCCAAATTTGTTGTATTTACCAGTTTTGTGCAAACTTGTGGCGAAATTGTCCGGTATTTATCTGATACCTTTGGTGCAGAGACAGTAGCCAGCCATCAATTTGGAGAATCACCAGACAAGGTTGAGGAAGGCTTAAATAGGTTTAAGAATAACCCAAACTGCTTTATTCTAGTATGCGATCGCTCTGGAGAAGAAGGGCGTAACCTCCAGTTTGCCGATTGGTTAATTCATTTTGACCTACCTTGGTCGCCTAATCAATTAGAGCAGAGAATTGGCAGACTTGACCGCATTGGCAGCAAAATTGGCATTCAATCTAGTGCCTTGATTGGCCCTTATTTGGAAGATAGCTCCCACAATGCTTGGTATAAAGTCTTAAAGGATGGATTTGGTATTTTCCAACAATCAATCGCCAGTCTGCAATTTTATGTGGATGAGAAACTTGCAGAATTAGAAACAGTTTTATTTCAATCAGGTGCGGCTGGATTGTTAGAGATGGTTTCACCAATTCAAGCGCAAATTGCAGCGGAAATAGTCAAAATTAGCGAACAAAATACTCTCGATGAAATTGACGCTAATGATGAAATTGCAACCCAGTATTTTCAAGATTTAGATAATTACGATGCTTGCCATTTAGAAATTAAGCGAGCAATTGAAGGCTGGATTTGTGACGCGCTGGGATTCAGGGGAATGAATAACCCAGATTCATCAGATATGCGACGTTATCAACCAACAACGCGTACCTTAGTTCCCATAAATGAGTTAAAAAATCGCTTTGCTGAGAGTTATCTAGACCAATTTGGTACTTATAATCGTAGAGTAGCAAACCAGAATGCTGGTATTAAGCTCTTTCGAGTTGGCGAAGGATTTGTTGAAGCACTCTTGAATTATATAAACTGGGATGACCGAGGTGAAGCCTTTGCAATGTGGCGCACTGATACATCTTGGGATGCTAAAGAAGGAAAAGAGTGGTTCGGTTTCCAATGCAATTATGTAGTCGAGACAAATTTAAAAAATGTCAAACAAGTTTTAATCGATTACAAACTAGATAATTCTCAATTCAAAAACTTGCAGAGACGCGTTGATGCTTTATTTCCACCAATTATAGAAACTATCTATGTTGATGGTCGCAAAGAGCCAATACGCGTTGTTGAAGATAAAGCACTCTTAAGTATCCTGCAACGTCCATATAAAGATAAAAACAATAATCAAGGACGAGATTACAATCTAGCAAAAGAGCGCTTAGGAATTATTGACGATTTTGTTGACCCTAGTAAATGGCAAAATTTCTGCTATCAAGTGCGTAACACTTCTTCAGAATTACTTGCCAATCGTCCCGATTTTATTGAATTATGCCAAAGTTGTGCTAACGTTGCCGAAAAGAAATTAAGCAATCGAGTAGAACAATTACGCCTGCGTCTGAACCAGCAAAATTGGGATCAGGCACTAGCTGAAGAAGTGAAGATAGAAACCGCTTTAAATGCAGCAATTCTAGAGGGAATTCGTCAGCCACTACTCAGGCTTGATTCCGTAGGTTTCATTATTGTATCGGGGCGATCGCTTGTACAATTTGAGTAATATTATGTGCGATTAAATAGCCTTACTTTGTCGCTCCTCTGCGTTTACCTCTGTGTTCCTCTGCGTTTAAATTTAGGAGTATGCGGTTCGTTTCCTAACCCCTCTTTGCACTGCGAAGAGGGGTTAAGGGTCAATACTTGTCGGTTAAGGGGAAAAGGGAAAGGGGAAAGAAAAAAACCTTTACCCTTTAACCTTTTCTCAAAACCCAATTCCGAGTTAAAAATGCAAAACCTACGCAGTATTGGGTTAGGGGTAAAGTTACGCCGGATAAATCCGCAATCTTCTATTTGGTTCTTCACCAAAACTATGCGACTTGAGGCGATAATGTTCTACCAACTCATGTTGCATTTTGCGGACTTGCGGGGAACGCGGCAATAACTCCACTGGCTGTCCTTTTGGAATCACAATTTGCTCAACAGCAAGTCTAGCTTCTTCCAAGGCATCCATCTCATCATCGCTACCATTGTGCAAAAACAGTTGCAGTTCTAGATCATCGGCCATTTCTGGATCGTCGATGTTCAGCAACCGCCGCAAACCACGGGTAATTTGGGGAATGGTGCTGGACTTGATCATGTGGATGGGTACATGACGCGCTTTGGCCATTTGGCGTAATTTGGCGTGGTTTTTGACGTGCGATCGCAGTGCTAAAATTGCATCAGCACTATCTATATCTTTTGTCAATACCACGGGCAAAGTTAGCACGCTAATCACCTGCTCCAATTGGTGACGGCTAACGCCATAAGGGTAAACGTGCAATGGCAAATCTTCACCATTGGGCCCTGGGTGTCTAGTAGCAGCATCCAAATCAATGCTTTCAGAATAATTGAAGGATTCATCCAGCAAACGGTCAAACTCACTGCGCCCAGTTACCCGCTCTACAGGCAATTGTGGCAGTGCTACCATTTGTCCAGACGAACGCCAACCATTAGAGGGTCGTGCTGGCGGGAAAGATTCTTCCACTGTCCCTAGCTGGCCACCGCGACCATTGACAACAGCTAGCTGGCGGGTAACACCAATTTTGCCCTGGTCATCAACGGTTCTCGTTTGTGGAGTCGGCTGACGACCCCGCAACAGATTATCTACGGTGTCAGCAACACTTTCGTGTACTGTCCAGCGTTGGCGTTCCAACATTTCCACAGCAATTTCAAAGGTAGGCGGGGCTTTCCGCTCCAAAACAGTCTTTTGAGAGCCTCGCCGTCTAGCTTCATCGTCTCCCAGCGTCACAGCTTGGATACCCCCAACTAAATCAGCCAGGGTGGGGTTTTTAATCAGATTTTCGATCTGATTCCCGTGAGCAGTACCTACCAACTGTACACCTCGTTCCGCAATGGTACGAGCCGCTAAAGCTTCCAGTTCCGTGCCAATTTCATCAATGACAATGACTTCTGGCATGTGGTTTTCCACTGCCTCAATCATCACCTGATGCTGTTGATTTGGATGAGCTACCTGCATCCGCCGAGCGCGACCAATGGCGGGGTGAGCAACATCACCATCCCCAGCGATTTCGTTGGAGGTGTCAATAATTACCACTCGCTTATTTAGATCGTCTGCCAAAACACGGGCGATTTCCCGTAAGGCGGTAGTTTTGCCCACGCCTGGACGCCCCAGCATGAGAATCGATTTACCAGTTTCTACCAAATCGCGGATCATGCCAATGGTTCCGAATATCGCCCGACCAACGCGACAGGTTAAGCCAATAATCTTACCCGTGCGGTTGCGGATGGCACTGATCCGATGCAAAGTTTGCTCAATTCCTGCCCGATTATCTCCGCCAAAGGTTCCGACTCGTTGAATGCAATCATCTATCTGTTCTTGAGTAACGGGTACTTCGCTCAAATACTCAGCTTGATTAGGAAAGCGAGCCTCTGGGCGACGACCCAAATCCAAGACTACTTCTACTAAACTATCTCGTTTGGGATGACTCTCTAGTACTTGTCGCAGGTCTTGGGGCAAAATGTCTAATAACTTTTGGAGATCGTCTGTAATCGTCATGCTTTCTATGGTGACGTTTTTAGAGATAGCGAGGACGTTTGCGTGCAGGAGTACCCGCCCTGGGTATTTTTCCCAACGAGCAATTAATGCTCCTGCTGTGACTTGATCTGGGAAACGAGAGAATGGGCAAGTTCTACAGCTTGCCAAAGTAATACCTCATCTTCTTCTAGGCGAAGATTCGCCTTCACATTAGTGTTACTTACCTCCTTATTCTCTAACTGTTCGAGAATTGGTGACAGCAGTACACGGGCATAGCTACCGTAGGCGACTCCAGAAATGGAGGAGAGGGGGCAGGGAGCAGGGAGCAGGGGGGAAAACTTTTCTCCTCTGCCCCCTGTCCCCTGCCCCTCTGCCTCTTTTAGCAGTCCCATTGCCTTTAACTTAGCAACGGTATAGCTATTTGTGCCGCCTGCTAACTGCACATATCCCGGTAACTTAGCTGCCAAAACTTTTTGTCCTAATTTCACCGCGGCTATTGTGGTGCCATCGCCAATATCACCACTCATAGAACGACCATCAGTTTGCCAAATTAAAGCACTCTTGAGTGGGGCAATCAGGTCATAGATAGCTCTTAGGTAGTCAGTCATGCCCTCGCCATCGGGACAACTGATAGCTAGTAACTTTAGTTGATCGGCCCACGGTGAAATTGCTTGCCATAATTGTTCAAATTCTGCCAACCGCCCAACTTTTGTATGGATTTCTACGGCATCTACTCCCGTTGACATTACCAATGGCGCGATCGCTCCCGGCGTTGACATGTATGAATTTGTATAAATTATATCATAAGGACAAATTGGTATACAACGACCACAGCCGTAACATTTTTCGGATACTACTCCCGAAAAGTCTTCTTTTGTACTGTTAAATACAATTGCTTGTGCTGGACAAATCCGTTCACATGGTCTAAGACAGTTTGTAGGACACTCAGTAGGATTAAATTCTGCTTTGCGAAAATGGGGGTCTTCTCCATCATTGAGGCTGACCATCAAAAAGGGTGAGTTGCCTTTGTAGTCGAAGCCTCGCTTTTGGGCATCTTTAGCCAGAGATTTGGCTACAAGTAGCCCTGCTTGCGCTGCTGCAATCACCGCTGGATCAGCTGCAACATCTATGCAGTCAGCGCCAGCCAAAGTATAGGCTAACGTTAAACTTCTGACTGCCGGCAAATGCTGGAAGCTGGCTCCGCAGATCAGCTTGAACCAGTCACCTCGTTTGAGAGATTGTAAAGGGGCGAACAGATCAGTCACACTTCTATTATGCGTTTATGCGAATAAAAATAGTAGTCTGTAAATCAAGAAAAAGTCTGGATTTTCTGATTTTGGGGATTTGGGGATGGTGGGGCCCCCTCTGGGGATAAGGGGTAACATAGATGACAACTGTATTTTTTGTGGAAGACTCTGCTGAAGACAGAGTTGTATATCGACGCTTCCTGGAGCGAGATGAGCAGTACAGCTACGATATTTACGAATTTGAGTTTGGCAAGAAGGCACTGCAAGGCTGCCAAGAGAAAACACCAGATGTAATTCTATTAGACTACAGATTGCCAGATATAGATGGGTTGGAATTTCTCAATCAGCTACAACGGCAAACCCAAGTTAGCCAGATATCTGTGATTATGTTAACTGGGCAGGGGGACGAAATAATCGCAGTCCAAGCGATCAAGAGTGGGGCGCAAGATTATCTAGTCAAGGGAAAATTGACCCCTGATAATTTACGTCGAGCTGTTCATGGGGCGATCAAGCATCAGCAGCTAATGCAGCAGCTAAAACAACAACAGGAACAACAAAAGTTAGTAGGAGCGATCGCTCTTGATATTCGCCAATCCTTGAATCTTCAAGATATCCTCGCCACGAGTGTTCAAGAAGTCCGCCAGTTACTAAGTGCCGATCGGGTACTGATATATCAATTTACGCCTCAAATGCAGGGTAATGTCGTTGCGGAGTCGGTATTATCCCAATGGACACCAATCTTAGGACTGGAGATTGAAGATACCTGTTTTCAGGAAAATCAGGGGGAAGAATATCGCCAGGGGAAAATTTGGGCAGCGACGAACGTCTACGAAGCGGGTTTAAGTGATTGCCATATTAATCTTTTAGAACGGTTTCAGGTGAAGGCAAATTTAGTTGCTCCCATTTTGTTAGAGAACAAGGAAAGTCAAGCAATTGAACTTTGGGGGCTATTTATCGTGCATCAATGTTCTGCCCCGCGACAATGGCAGACATTTGAGGTGGAATTACTCAAGCAATTGACGGTGCAATTAGCGATCGCTATCCAACAAGCCCAACTTTACCAAAACCTCCAAACCCTCAATACCGAGTTAGAAGCTAAAGTACAGGAGCGCACTGCCAAATTGCATCAAGGTGAGCGCCGTTTTTGCGCCATCTTCAATAACACTTTCCAGTTTACAGGACTGCTAACGCCAGATGGCATCTTACTAGAGGCAAATCAGACGGCGCTAAGTTTTGGCGGACTGAAATTGGAAGATGTGATCGATCGCCCTTTTTGGGAGGCACACTGGTGGACAATTTCACCGCAAACTCAAGAAAAATTACAACAAGCGATCGCTCATGCAGCTCAAGGAGAGTTTGTCCGCTATGAAGTGGATGTTCTCGGCGCAAATAACCGAGTCGCAACGATCGATTTTTCCCTGCGTCCGCTTCTAGACGAGACAGGTCAAGTTATTTTGTTGATTCCAGAAGGGCGAGATATCACTGAACAACAAATTGCGCTGCGCGATCGGCAAAAAACTGAGGAAAAACTCCGACAAAGTGAAGCACTGCTAGCCACTACTCAACAAATCGCCCATGTAGGCAGTTGGGAATTGAATTTAACAACGAAAAAGCGCTCTTGGTCAATGGAAACCTTTCGCATCTCTGGTCTAAACCCCACTCAATGCGAACCCGACCAAGGGGAATTTCTCGAAATAATTCATCCAGACGATCGCGCCCTAATCAAGGCCCAACTCGAAAAGACGATCACCCAAATAACCCCTTTCAATCTTGAGTATCGAATTATCCGACCTGATGGTTCAGTGCGCTACGTTGAGTCGAAAGCAGAAATCGCCTATGACGATCAAGGGCAGCCAGTTAAGCTATTGGGAGCGGTTATAGATATTACAGAACGAAAACAAACTGAATTAGAAATTATTCGTAGTCGTGACCTGCTAGAAGCTATTTATAATGAATCCGCTGATGCACTTTTTTTGGTAGATGTCGAAACATTACTGATCGCTGACTGTAACGATCGAGCAGTGAAGCTATTTGCAGCCTCTAGTAAAGCTGAATTAATTAACATTAAAGGCAACACTCTACAAAAACAACCGTTTACTTCCGATGAGATTGCCTCCTTTATGGAAGAAATTAACCAGCAAGGGTTTTGGAGTCGGGAAGTTGAATACATTACTAAGCAGGGCAAAACCTTTTGGGGAAACATCGCAGCCAAACAAATTAGAGTTGCTGGTACTGTGATGCAATTGGTACGAATCACGGATATTACTGCACGGAAACATGGTGAAGAAGAACACCGACGGGCAGAAATAGCTCTTCGAGAAAGCGAGGAACGACTACAATTAGCCCTTGAGGCTTCTGGGGATGGTTTGTGGGACTGGAACATTCTCACTGGAGAGGTGTATTACAGCCCGCGCTATTTAGAAATGCTTGGATACAGCTTTGATGAACTCCCACATGATTTTAGTACTTGGGAGCGATTAATTCATCCAGAGGATTTACCTTGGGTTGAGAAAATTTTGGCAGATCACCTCAAGGACAGTTCAGTACCCTACAAATTTGACTATCGACTTCAAACTAAGTCGGGTGAATACAAATGGATTGCTGACTACGGCAAAGTTGTCATGCGAGATGGACAGGGGAACCCTCTGCGAATGACTGGTACTCATCGGGATATCAGCGATGTTTACGATGAGCTTAACTTACGCAAACAAGCCGAAGCAGCCTTAGCCAAAAGTGAAGAACAACTGAGGCTAACGCTGGAATTTAACCACATCGGTATCTGGGATTGGAATCTTCAAACAGGTAAAGTTCTATGGAACGATAATGGTTATCGATTGTTAGGCTTAGAGCCAGAAATATCACTAGCTAGTTATCAGCTATGGCGCAATTCTGTTCATCCAGAGGATATTGACCAAATTGAACAGGCTGTATCAAATGCACTGGCGCAACATACCAATTTTCAAGGTGAATATCGAGTGATTTATCCTAATGGCAGTGTTCACTGGCTTATAGGGAAAGGGCGTGGCGTTTACAACGAAGCAGGTGAACCCATACGGATGTTAGGTGTAATTATTGATAATAGTGAACGCAAGGAAGCAGAAGCAGCCCTGCAAGAGAGTGAAGCCAGGTTCCAGGCATTTATGAATAACAGCCCAGTGTTAGCTTGGATAACTGATACAGATGGACGTGTACTTTATTTAAACGAAACATACCTGCGGACATTTAACTTACTACCCGAACAGGTAATTGGGCAATCGATTTTTGATCTTTATCCCGCGGAAATTGCTCGGCAACATTTCGATCACATTCAGACAGTCTCACAGACAAATCAGGTACTTGAGGTGCTTGAAGTTGCTCCCCGTCAAGACGGTACTCTTGGAGAGTTCTTGGTATACAAGTTTCCGATTTTGGGATTGTCTGCACAAAAACTAGTGGGTAGAGTGGCGATTGACATCACAGAACGTAAGATTTTGGAGCGAGAACTGGCTCGCAAACAAAAGTTATTGGATACCTTTATCAATAATGCACCCGTTGGTATATCCATTCTGGATTGGGAACTGCGTTATTCATTCATTAATGAAGCATTAGCAGAAATGAATGGCATTCCCGCAGCAGCACATATTGGCAAGACACAGTGGGAAATTATCCCTAATTTGACATCCAAATTGGAGCAAGTCTTTCAACATGTCTTGACAACGGCTGAACCGATTCTGGATTTGGAAATCAGTGGAGAAACCCCAAAACTTCCAGGTGTAATCAGGACTTGGCTAGCTTCTTATTTTCCTATTCAGTCTGAAGCCGATGAACCCTTTAGCATAGGCGTTGTGGTAGTTGAAATTAGCGATCGCAAACGGGCTGAACAAATGTTAGAGTTGCAAGCAGTTATCACCCGCAACATGGCAGAAGGAATTTGCCTAGTTCGTGCCACAGATGGTGTGTTTGTTTATGCCAATCCTAAATTCGAGCAAATGTTTGGCTATGAACCTGGTGAATTAATCGGTCAGCATGTGTCTATTGTCAACTACGGTGACGAAAATAATACACCTGAAGATGTTAATCAGGCTATTAGAACTGCTATTTTGCAACACGGTGAAGCAACCTATGAAGTCCATAATCTTAAAAAAGATGGCACTCCATTCTGGTGTAGCGCTACCGCTTCCATTTTTGAACATCCTGAGTATGGAAGCGTGCTTGTAGCTATCCAACAAGATATCACCGAGCAAAAGCAAGCGGAGGAAAAAATCAAAGCCTCTCTGAAAGAAAAGGAGGTATTACTCAAAGAAATTCATCATCGCGTGAAGAATAATTTAGGAATTGTTAGCAGTTTGCTGCAAATGCAGTGCAGACGTACACAAGATTCTGTAGTGACAGCTATTTTACGCGATAGCCAAAACCGTATCGCCTCCATTGCTCTAGTTCATGAAAAACTATACCGCTCTCAAGACCTCGCTGATATTGATTTTGCTCAATACATTCCAGATTTAACAACTCATTTATTTGATTCCTATAACGTCAGTTCCAGCAAAATCAAACTAAAAATTCAAGTTGATAATGCTAGCCTCGATATCGAAACCGCTATTCCTTGTGGCTTGATTATCAATGAACTAGTTTCCAATGCTTTAAAATACGCTTTTATTGGTAATCGTGGAGGCGAAATCCAGGTCAAATTTTTTCAACAATCAGACCGCACTTCGACACTTATTATTAGAGATGATGGTGTTGGTTTACCTGAAAACTTTGATAGCAAGAAAGCTAAAACACTCGGTATAACCCTTGTCCAAGGTTTAGTCAAGCAGCTAAGGGGAAAGCTCGAAATTGACTCTCAGCAAGGAACGCAGTTTAAAATCACTTTTACAAACAACCGGACGTAAACATGATTGATATCCCATCAAACACGCAGACAAAGGAAACAATTAGAGTCCTTGTTGTTGAAGATGAGTATATTCTCGCGATTAATTTGCAAGAAATTTTAGAGTCTCTGGGATATGTTGTTTTAGATATAGCTGATTCTGCCGAAGGTGCAATTGCAAAAGCAACTGAGTTACGACCAAACTTGGTTTTGATGGATATCAGATTACGGGGTGAAATGGACGGCATTCAGGCCGCAGAACAAATTTGGCGTAATTTGCAAATTCCGGTTATCTACGTCACAGGCCACTCCGACCAGAGTACTGTGAAACGGGCAACTCTGACATCCCCCTTTGGGTATATTCTCAAACCCATCAAGGAGCAAGAACTTTACGTTGCCATTCAAACAGCTCTTAATCATTACGAACGCGAGCAATTTTTGAGTTCTGTGCTTCGAGAAATGGGTGATGGGGTGATTGTAGTCGATACTGAATTAGATGTTAAGTACATCAATCCGATAGCTGAAGCCCTGACAGGGTGGCGATGGAATGAAGCGAAGGACAAAATGTTAACTGAAGTTATCCAACTTATTGACGAACAAACCCAGCTTTCGGTAGAAAATCCAATTCTTGCAGCCCTCGAACAAGAAACTATTATCCATCTAGCTAGTGGCGTTTTACTCGTTGCCAAAGACGGAACAGTTACACCTGTAGCTGACAGCGCTACTCCCCTGAGAAATAGCAGTGGTGTAATTACAGGAGCCGTATTGGTTTTTCGGGATGATACGCAACGACGACTAACTGAAGAACGCAATCTCGCTGCTGAACGTGCTAGACAACTGGAAATTCAAGTGGCAGAACTTCAACGGCTGAACCAGTTGAAAGAAGATTTTCTGGCAACCACTTCTCATGAAATGCGAACACCCTTGTCAAATATCAAAATGACAATCTCTGTGTTAGAAAATCTTCTGGAACAGCTGGGTGTTTTAAATTTAAACGCACTTTCTCCATCTGAATCTGTAGCCCGCTACTTAACTATCCTGCGCGATCAGTGCGAACGAGAGCTAGATTTAGTAGACAATTTATTGCACATGCGAATGATTGATGCAAATGTCTATCCATTAGAATTAACTTCAATTCAACTCCAAAACTGGCTGCCTCACGTTGCCGAATATTTTCAAGAACGTGCCCAAGCTAGGCAACAGTCTTTTCAAGTGAATGTTTCTCCAAATTTACCACCTTTAGTTTCAGATTTGGCTAGCCTGACCGAAATTGTCTCAGAGTTACTCAACAATGCTTGTAAATACACTCCGCCCGATGAAGAGATTACAGTAGATGTTCAGGTAATTGACACTGTAAAAAGTCTCATCAATGAGGATATTGAATCTGTTATATTAGACAATCTTCAAGTTCCTTACTTTCAAATTACAATTAGCAATTCTGGGGCGATCATCCCCAAACAAGAACAATCTCGAATCTTTGAGGCGTTTTACCGAATTCCTCAAAGCGATCGCTGGCAACAAAGCGGCACAGGATTAGGGTTAGCATTAGTTAAGAAGTTAGTTGAATATCTCCAAGGTACGATTAAAGTTACCAGTTCTCAGGGCTGGACAAGGTTTACAGTTCAGCTGCCATTGAGTTTGTAATTCCATTGGGTATGGGGCATTGGGCATTGGGTATTGGGCATTGGGCGCAAAAGGCAGAAGTTCTTTAATTTTGAATTGATTTCTCGCCCACTCCTTAAAATAATGCAAACTAAGTCAAAATTTAAATAAATGCGATCGCATCTTACCGACAATGCAGATTAACCAAAGTCTCCATACAGCAATTCTTGTGACTGACTTAGAACGCTCCGAGCAATTTTATGGCAAAGTATTGGGATTATCCAAAATAGATCGTTCCCTAAACTACCCTGGCGTATGGTATCAAATCGGCAACTACCAACTTCACCTGATAGTTGCAACTGTTGTCCCCACAAAAAACCCAAACGAAAAATGGGGGCGCAATCCCCACATTGCTTTCTCCGTTGCTGATTTAGACACCGCCAAACAGGAATTACTCAATCATAATTATCCCATTCAAGCCAGCGCCTCTGGTCGCCCTGCCCTTTTCACTCAAGATCCCGATGGAAATATTATCGAGTTGAGTCAGCAGTGAAGAGAAGTCAATTAAAAATTAAAAATTAAAAATTAAAGAACTTCTGCCTTTTGTGACAAATGACAAATGACTAATGAAAATCATTGCCTACTCTTACACCGATCCGCTATTAGAATCTTCTCCCGATCAAGCCGATTGGGGATGGGAGGTGGATCGGGTTTATGAAGATTTGGGCAAGCCAGACTCTTCTGGAAGGTCGCAATTACAACAATTATTCACAGATTGCGAAACTGAACCAGCAGATTATCTCCTGATCCGTCGGTTGGAAGAATTGGGGGATACTGTAGAAGAAATTAGCGATCGCTTAAATCAACTCGAAGTCATGGGAATAGCTGTAATTGCTACCGAACAGCCCTACACTTCCGAAAATTACCCTCTGGGCGCTGATTTGCTGAATCTGCTACACGCAATCCAACGTCAGCAACGTAGTCGTCGCATCCGTCAAGGACACGCCCGTAATCGTCTTGAGGTTGCACCACCACCCGGCAAAGTTCCCTACGGCTATCGCAGAGGTAAAGGGAAATATACCATTGACCGCAGTACTTCACCAGTAGTCAAAGATTTTTTTGAACATTTTTTACTTTATGGTTCCCTGCGGGGTTCAGTGCGTTATCTGGCGAAAAAATACGGCAAGAAAATCTCTGTCACCACCGGAAGACGGTGGCTAACTAATCCAGTCTATCGCGGCAATACAGCTTACCAAAATGGCGAAATTATCTCTAATACCCATATTGCGATCGTTTCTAAGGAAGAAGCTGCCCAAGTTGATCGACTTTTACGCCGTAACAGCCGTTTACCATCTCGAACTGCTAGTGCGCCTCGTTCTTTAGCTGGGTTAGTTGTCTGTGGTGAATGTCAGTCACATCTGACAATTACCCGTGTCACCCAACGCAACCAAGATAAAGAGTATCTTTATTTACGTTCTACTAGCTGCCCTCAAACCCCCAAGTGTAAGGCTATTCCTTATCAAGAAGTGTTGGAACATACCATTGAAACAGTTTGCCGTGATTTACCTCTGGCGGTAGCAGGGATGAATTTTCCCCAATTGGATGCATTCAAGAATAGTTTAGGACAAGCGATCGCTCGTCAACAAGAAATACTCGCTCAGTTACCCGCTTTAATTGAAACAGGAATTTTAGATGCCGAAACAGCAAAGTTAAGGGCTTACAAACTTCGCACAGAAATATCTGCACTCGAAGCAAAGTTGGCGACTCTCCCCCCGGTTAACTTGCGTTCTGTTGCTCAAGCTGTTTCCATACCACAATTTTGGTTAGATTTATCAGAAACAGAGCGACGATTTTACTTTCGAGAATTTATCAGGCAAATTGAGATTATTTTTCAGAATAAAGAATTAAGACTCCAAGTTATTTTTATTTTTTAAAGATTCTCGTTCCCAGTCGGAGACTGGGAATGCCCCTCATTGAGGCTCCGCCTACCTTACTCGCGGCAGCTGCCCAATGAACAGCATTTCTCGACTCTGGCTGGAAACGAGGTTTTAAAGGAATTTGGGCTTAAGTTGACACAAATGAGCAATGTTCTATACAACAGATGTGATTCAAATAAACACTATTTCTGAGACGGTTGATCCTTCGTATAAGCAGTAGGTTTTGGCCCTGCATTCCGTACATTGATCACTTTATTAAGGATATCAAACCAAAAAGGCGCACCCATTGCAATAGCTAAACCACTGATTATCCAACCGCAAATTAATCTAAAAACTTGCCAACTTCTAATTAATAAAACGTTTCCACTATTCTGCTCAAACTGTTGATTGATATTTTGCCATCCAATGGGTATAGAAGCATTTCCTAATAAGGTTTCAATTTCCTTCCTGCCTTCTAAATCTTTGATGTAATCGATTCGCTGAGTTGCACTTTGAGCAATCGTAGAGCGGATAACCGAATCCTGCGACAGCCTATTAACGAGGTGAAATGTATCAGTATTGGTTAATACAGCAATTGATATTCCAATTAAAATAGCAACACCTTTAGCATTACGCTTATAAACACCACTGGCTCGATCCATAGAGCGATCGAACCATGTTTCGACTTCATTTTTAAACTGATTCATTTCTTCTGTCAGATCGCCAATTTTTATTCTGCTACGTTGAGCGATCGCGGCAAGACTCTTGATTAAATTATCAGGTACATCATCAGATAAGTCTTCGTTAACAAATCTTTTAAAATCTTTATCAATATCTCCATAAACTTTTTTAATTGTTTTGTAACTTTCACTTTCTGGATTGTTAATGCCTGCTTTAAGTTCTTTGTAAGATGCTAATATGATGTGCAAATTATTTTTAGATTCTTCGTTAGTATTTTTCGCGTAATTAATTAACTGAGGAATTTTTAAGGTATCTAACAAAGTAATTGCAAATGTTTCAGAAGGAAGATAGGAAGGACCACTTTGTTTTTCTTCTAGTCTTTTATTGTCAATATTTTTAGCATTGTTCCGCAACTGTTCTACTTTTCTCTTAGCCTGTTGGTTCAAGGTATTAATTAAAGGATCGTTATAAAGAATCTCTACTAAATTTCTTGCCTTAGTAAAGTCTGATTCTTCCGTTTCACTACCACCTGCTAGAAGTAATTCAATTGAATTTTTTAAATGTTTAGCTCTCCATTGTAAAAATGTGGCAATCAATTCCTGTATTTCAGAAGCTAGTAAGCTCAAAATCAAGTAAATAAAAACTAAACCTAGAGTAATATCAATAACTACAGGTAAGTTCATGGATAGGCTCCCATAATTTTCTAGCTGCTTATTTTTGTAATTTAAGTACTTTCAGCGAATTGTATAACACAGATGTTAAAATTCAATATTCACTTAATTAAATTTAAAATACTAAGATATTTGCTTATGGTTACTTTGATAAGCGTACTAAATTTTTTTGAATATTCATACATCTGTGTTTTAGTAACTATATAAATTTTAAATTAGTTACGGTCAAAAAGATCCCCGAATTCTTGAAGAAGTAGGGGATCTGAGCCTCTAAATGTTCAGACACCAAATAAGATTTGGATACAATACGGTTCGGTTAAGGTTTTTTGATGAAATTGTAGAGTGCAAAGATCCGAGAAATCATTAGACATCTCCAGAAATTAAATATGCGTTACCCATAACCCTTGTAGAGACGTAGCAGTGCTACGTCTCTACGTTGTTTTCGGAGATGTCTATTGTAGAGACGGCGATTCATCGCGTCTCTTGTCTTAACCGAACAGTATTGGATTCGGATAAATGCTTATATCTTATTCTGAAGATTATTATCCCATCAGGACGTTATTGAAGCTTGTAACAATTATTTCTTGGTTTCTCGAATTTAATCAACTTAGAAATAAGCACATAAAAATTAAACTCAGGGTAAAATTAAAAATAGGATACAAGTTTATTTACTGACTAACAAACAGGTTGCAAATAATTTATTGACTGTATTATTTTTATCATTTATCTGCCAAAATGTTCTCTAAATAACCAATATAAATTTTTCAAAAAATAGGGCTAATTATAAAAAATTGAGTTAATCTTGGAAACTAGCAATTGTTAAGAACATACGTTGTTACTGGGTGGCAACATTGGAGATTCGCTAGATGTCTCTATGTAATCAAACCAGCAAGTAAAATGATTACCAGAGAATATGCAAGAAGGAAGCTTTATTTGGAGTCATCTGGAAAAACAGCATCGCACGGTTGGCAAATGGATTGATTGGGTATGGCTAATAGTGTTGCTGTTGGCAGCAGTGTTACTATTTAGCATCAATCTAGGAGGATTGCCGCTGCGAGATTGGGATGAAGGTACTGTGGCTCAGGTTGCTCGTGAAATTTGGCACGCACCAGCAGGTTCAATGCGTTGGCTTTATCCAACGCTGGGAGGTGAACCATATCATAACAAGCCGCCTTTGATGCATTTGTTAATTGCTTGGGCTTATTCTCTAGGAGGTGAAAATGAGTGGACAACGCGTCTACCTGGAGCAATTTTAACAGCGACATCTGTACCTTTACTGTATTGCATTGCTCGAGAGATATTTCGTCAGCGTTGGGCAGCGATTTATAGCGCTTTGATTTACCTAACAATGCTACCCGTGGTGCGTCATGGGCGGTTAGCAATGTTAGATGGAGCAATGGTAAGTTTTTTGATGGTGATGATGTTGTGCGTGTTGCGATCGCGCCGGGATTTACGTTATTGTCTTGGTGTTGGTGTTAGTTTCGGGTTGATTTGCCTGACTCAAGGATTGCTAGGCATATTACTCGGTGCGATCGCAATCATCTTTCTGTTTTGGGATACGCCACGACTGCTTACCTGTTACTATTTCTGGATCGCAATCTTAATTGGCATTCTGCCTGTAGCTGGTTGGTATAGTGCCCAACTAATTCATTATGGTTATACTTTTGCCCAAGTTGGCCTTGCAAACCCATCAATAGGCCGAGTTGGCTCATTTGTCGAAGCAAATCCTGAACCACCTTGGTACTATGTTATTGAGCTTCTTAAGTATACATGGCCGTGGTTATTATTCTTACCACAAACTATCCGCTTAACCTGGGA
The DNA here is from genome assembly GCF_013393905.1 of Nostoc sp. C052. Classification (GTDB taxonomy): domain Bacteria; phylum Cyanobacteriota; class Cyanobacteriia; order Cyanobacteriales; family Nostocaceae; genus Nostoc. The sequence continues at coordinate 7,717,386 of NZ_CP040272.1, read as the reverse complement.
AAATCGCAACCTGAGTTGGGCAAAACTAGTAATGGCGTGGAGTGGTGTTTATCTGCTGGTAATTTCCTTCATGATTACCAAAGTTCCCTGGTATCTATTCCCGATTTACCCTAGTTTAGCCTTGGCTTTTGGTATCCAGTTATCAGATACCGAAAACTCGCCTTTACTCTCATCCTATCCCCGTGCTTGGGTTGCTGGTTTGGCAATACTTGCTGTCGTTGCTTCTGCTGGTAGTATTTATTTCAGTTCGGGTACGACACCCACAACAGACTTACAACTGATTTTTGCCGCAGTAGCCGTGACTATGACTTTAGCAGCCATTTTGGCAGAACGAGGCGACGGGCAATTTCTGAAAATTTTGTTCTGGGGAAGTTATGTTTCACTACTGCTGTTAATGAAATCTAACTACTGGGTTTGGGAATTATCTGAAGCCTATCCAGTGAAACCAGTCGCCGCGATGATTGTGCGAGCAAATCCAGCTACGAAGAAAATTTACACATCTTTTGCTTACCATCGCCCATCCCTGGACTATTATAGCGATCGCACCATTATTCCCGCTTCTGTTGGTGAACTGGAATATTATTGGCACTACAACGGACAACCCTACTTTCTACTTCATACGTCTGCTTTCAACAATCTTGAACTAGAGTCGATGAAGCTAATTGACCAAGCTGAAGGTTGGAAGTTAGTTACAAAAGATACTAATCGGCTATGAAGAAGAGGAAAGGGAACCAGTGAAAGCAAGTCTATAACTAGCTTTTAGATTGCCTCGTTCCCAGTCTCCGACTGGGAATGCTTGTCTTTGAGGCTCCGCCTCTCGAACTTGCGGCAGAGCCGCTCTTGAGTTGCATTTCCCGACCTGGCTGGAAACGAGGTTTTAAAGGAGCGCAACCCAACATATATATGGAGGGTACAAGACTAGTTGGATTGTCACCTTGATGGCATTCCCACAGATAGCACTCACTCAACGAAGGCAGGGAAGAGGCTTGAAGCCACCAGGCTTTAGCGTTATTCAATTCCTTGAAGGGGTGGTAGATGAGATGAATTCACCCACTGATAAGCAAGCAGCGCTGATTAAGCTGACGATGGAGGGCAAAGCTATGAGCTATCCTGACAGATACGACCAAGAGAATTTGCTTAACTTGCACAAGGCTAAGATGCACCTTGAAATGGCGATCGCATTATTAACCTAGTAAATCAGTTTAGAACAATAACACATTTAGTCCCCAGTATCCTAAGCTTAGGGATTTTTTTATGTTCCATATACCTAAAGTTGTTGGACTATTAGTCTAAGAACTTTAGGGATATAAGATAGAAAGAAATAGTAAATTAATTTAATTAGAAAATAACTAGACAAATAATTCCCTCAATATAGTAGTTCAAATGTACTAGTAAAGTTAAATACTAGAAAATTAGTAGAGGTAAAGTGTAACAGGCATGAAACCATTGGAAATACGTGATTCTGTTGATTCCCGATATAACCCCGCAGCAATTGAGGAAAAATGGCAAAAAACATGGGTAGAACTTGGCTTAGATAAAACACCGACAGCTAGCAACAAGCCAAAATTCTACGCTCTTTCCATGTTCCCTTATCCATCGGGCAGCCTACACATGGGTCACGTCCGTAATTATACAATTACCGATGTGATTGCCCGTCTCAAGCGAATGCAAGGGTATCGGGTAATACACCCAATGGGTTGGGATGCCTTTGGCTTGCCAGCAGAAAACGCCGCCATTGACCGTGGTGTACCACCAGCAAAGTGGACTTATCAGAATATGGCTCAGATGCGGCAGCAATTGCAGCGTCTTGGTTTATCTATTGATTGGGAATGCGAACTTGCTACCTGTTCACCAGATTATTACAAGTGGACACAATGGATTTTCTTGCAGTTTTTGCAAGCGGGGTTAGCTTATCAAAAAGAAGCAGCGGTAAACTGGGACCCCATTGACCAAACTGTATTGGCAAATGAGCAAGTTGATAACGAAGGACGTTCTTGGCGCAGTGGGGCAATAGTTGAGCGGAAATTATTACGCCAGTGGTTTTTCAAGATTACCGACTACGCTGAAGAATTGCTCAATGACTTGCATAAATTGACAGGTTGGCCGGAACGCGTCAAGTCGATGCAGGCAAACTGGATTGGTAAATCTACAGGCGCTTACTTAGAATTTCCCATCATTGGGATAGATGAAAAAATCGCCGTGTACACCACACGTCCAGATACCGTTTATGGTGTCAGCTACCTGGTGTTAGCACCAGAACATCCCTTAACCAAGCGCGTCACGATAAAAGAACAGCAAACAGCGGTAGAAGCCTTTATTAAAGAGGTTTCCCATCAAAGTGAGTTAGAACGTACCGCTGAAGATAAACCGAAGCGGGGTATCCCCACAGGTGGTAAGGCAATAAACCCATTTACAGGGGAAGAAGTGCCGATTTGGATTGCTGACTATGTACTGTATGAGTATGGTACTGGAGCAGTGATGGGTGTACCAGCGCACGATGTCCGAGATTTTAAGTTTGCTAAAAATTACGATTTGCCAATTGATTTTGTCATTGTTTCCCCAGATGATGTTGCAGGTTTTGACTTAACTCCCACATCAGAGGTTGATGAAGTTACACAACTCATCCAAATTGAATACAACCAGGCATACACTGAACCAGGAATTTTAATTAATTCTGGGGCTTTTACTGGTATGACTTCCACAGATGCGAAACAAGCAATAATTGAATACGCCCAACAACAAGGTTTTGGGAAAGTGCGGGTGCAATATCGCTTGCGGGATTGGTTGATTTCGCGGCAGCGTTATTGGGGCGCACCGATACCTGTAATTCATTGTCCCAACTGTGGGATAGTGCCAGTACCCGACAAAGATTTACCAGTACAGTTGCCGGAAGAGGTTGAATTTACTGGACGTGGCGGTTCACCTTTGACTCAGTTAGAGAGTTGGGTAAATGTACCTTGTCCAACTTGTGGCACTCCGGCGAAGCGGGAAACTGACACGATGGATACTTTTATTGATTCTTCGTGGTATTTCTTGCGGTTTCCTGATGCTAAGAATGAACAACAGGTTTTCGATTCCAGTAAAATAAACGATTGGATGCCAGTCGATCAGTACGTGGGTGGGATTGAACACGCGATTTTACATTTGTTGTATTCGCGCTTCTTTACTAAGGTTCTGCGGGATAGAGGGTTACTGAACTTTGATGAACCTTTCCAACGCCTGTTAACTCAAGGTATGGTACAGGGTTTAACTTACCTAAATCCTAACAAAGGTGGTAAAGATAAATGGATTCCTTCTAATCTGGTAAATTCAGCCGACCCGCGCGACCCCCAGACAGGTGAACCATTGCAACGTCTTTATGCCACCATGTCTAAATCAAAGGGCAACGGTGTAGCACCAGAAGATGTAATTGCCAAATACGGTGTAGATACAGCGCGGATGTTCATCTTATTCAAAGCGCCACCAGAAAAAGATTTGGAATGGGATGAAGCCGATGTGGAAGGACAATTCCGCTTTTTAAATCGGGTTTGGCGTTTGGTGACGGATTATATTGCGGCTGGGGTATCTCGTAAAAAAGCTCAACTCTCTGATTTAACTAAGGTAGAAAAAGAATTGCGGCGGGCGATTCACACGGCTATTCAAGCGGTAACGGAAGACGTGGAAGACGAATATCAATTCAATACAGCTATTTCCGAATTGATGAAATTGAGTAATGCTTTAACTGATGCCGACGGCAAAAATTCACCAATTTACGCAGAAGGTATTCAGACTTTAGTGATTTTACTAGCACCATTTGCACCACATATTGCTGATGAATTGTGGCATTTATTGGGTGAAAACAATTCAGTTCATACTCAAACTTGGCCATCATTTGACCCTGATGCTTTGGTAGCTGATGAAATCACTTTAGTGATTCAAGTTATGGGTAAAACTCGCGGCTCGATTCAAGTACCAGCACAAGCAGATAAAGCAGCGTTGGAGAAATACGCCCGTGAATCAGAAATTGCTCAACGTTACATTGAAGGTAAAGAGATTAAAAAGGTGATTGTGGTGCCTGGAAAGTTGGTGAATTTTGTAGTTGGCTAAGAGGATGTTTGTCAAAATTATTTGTGAAACTGTACAAAATCAGACTCGCTGAGACAAGGGGCTTAAGCCCCTTGTTTTAGGCAACCTCATAGGCAATCGTGTATTTTGCTAAGAACAAGGGAAGAATTGGAGCATCTCGCCTTGATAAATATACCTGGCAATTAGAAATCGCGGCTATACAAATAAAGTCCACCTCCGTGGACTAATAAATCAAGAGTTTTTAACCTGCGTTCGCCCTTGGCGTTGCCGCAGGCTAGGCAGGTTTTGTCTATGTAGCTCCAATTTTTAATCGCCGAGGCAAGTAATAAAAATGTGACACTTAGGCTATGGTTTAGAAGTTTAAAATATCTAATGATTCTTCTATTTCTAAATCTAATATTTTTTCTCGTGTATCTTTGAGTGCTTCTAGCTTACCTTCTTGACGATAGATATCTGCCGCTTTTTGAAAATCTTCGATTGCTCCTTGTTTATCTGCGATTTCTAAACGAATATTGCCCCGATTATAATAGGCATCAGCATAGTTCAAATTAATCTGTATCGCCTGAGTATAATCTTCAATTGCTCGCTCAAAATCTCCTAAATCTGAATGAGCATTACCACGGTTGTAATAAGCATCGGCATAATTAGAATTAATCTGTATTGCTTGAGTATAATCTTCAATTGCTCCCTCAAAATCTCCTAAGTCGGAACGAGCATTACCACGTTTTTTATAAGCTATGGCATCTTGAGGATTAATCTTGATTGCTTGGGGAAATGCTGGTTGAGAGCCTAATAAATAACGAGCAATTCCACGGTTTTTATAAGCATTAGCATAATCGGGGTTAATTTTAATAGCCTGGGTATAATCCTCAATTGCTCCTTGATTATCTCCTGCATGAGAACGAGCTTCAGCCCGATTTTTATAGGCTACGGCAACATTAGGATTAATTCTGATTGCTTGAGTATAATCATTAATTGCTTCTTCTAATCGCCCAAGTTGATACAAGGCTAAACCTCGTTTATTATAAGATTTAGCATCATGAAGATTCATCTGAATTGCCTGAGAATAATCTGCGATCGCAGTTTCATAATCTCCTATTTGATAGTGAGCTAAACCTCGTTTATAATATAAACTAATATCACTATGGTTAACTTCTAAAGCTTGATTATAGTTAGTGATCGCATTAATATATTCTCCTTTTTCAAAATATTCATCACCTAGTTTTACGTAAACTAGATTTAAATCTTCACCACTATATTCAGGTTTAAAATAAGGTTTGACCACCTGATTTATAGTTGGCGGAGATAGAATTTCCTGTTTCGGGAGATATTTATAAATTGGTGGTTGTTGCCTAGAAGAATTATTTATAGAAGATTGTAATTGTTCTAAATAGCACCATAAACCACCACCATATAGTAATTGTTCTATCCCAAAAGAAATTTTACCAGTTTTCAACTTAATCATTCGGGTTGGCAGAAAGCCCGCTAAAAAAAGGTGATATTCAGATTGGGCTTCACTCACATCCTCTTGAATCAAAATGCAAACTACAACTGCATTTTTCTCAACTTCTTCAGAACTAATTGACCATCTTACTCTATCAATTCGACCGTGACGAGATTTAACCTCAATACCAATAGATGGGTCAGAAGTCAAGGTAAAATCTATATTGCCATCGCCGCCGAATCGCTTTTCATAATCGACTTCGGTAATAAAATCAGCTAAACGTTCTTTGACAACTTCCTCACCCAACTTTCCTTTAAGATAGCTAATAAAAACATCGCGGACTGGTAAAACACGCTTATATTTTTCAGCCATCTGCCAGCAAAATTCCCGTAGTGCCTTTAACCTTTCTCCAGAGATTACAGTTAATTCACTATATTGACCTTCTGTTTCACAATGAAGCAGACAACCAGATGCTAACCTTTTAATAAAATCAGACTGTAGCGATCGCAGTAGTGTAATCCAGTCCATTGATATTTCTGCGAATCTTTGAATGAGATTATTCTATTAAAATATCCATTCGGCGTAAACCTTTTAATTAGCTTGGGCGATATTCCCAAAAATTTTTTACTATTTTGCAATAATTCTTAATTTAAATTAATATATCACAATTAGCATTTTACTTTTCATTAAGATTTATTGCTTATTTTCAGACTTTTTTGTTGATAACCCCCGATTTAATTCGAGGGCTTTTAATCCCGAAAAACTAATTTGTAATTTTGATTTATTGCAATGCTGCTAATAGAATTCAGCTTTTCAATGCAGCCTCAATCATCTTCCCACAATTCGTGATTCAGTAGGTCAATAATTCTATCTCTGAGTAAAAATTCGTTTTTTTCTAACTCAAGCTCAAAATTCACCCAGTCACGATGAGGAATATATTTACAGATGGTATAAATCGGGTGTTGACGGTTAAGAAGTCCTTTTTTAACTAGTCTAAGTGCTTCTTCCTTGATAACCTCGATGTCGTATTTAACAGTAGTGTTCATAGGTTGTTCCTTTGTTTTCAATCAAGGAATTAAGAGTCAAAGCAAGTATTGTTTTGACTCTCCCTTAAACTTATCAAATAAAATTGGCGAGAATTGTGAAGAATCAAGACATTAACCCTTGCTAAAAATGTAGGTGTGTCAGTAAGATACTCTTTGTATACTCCCCTAGATAGATGATTACAGAGTAAGAAGCTGACACAACAAGCTGTAAACTCCAAAAGAGAATGTAGATGCTCTCTGGGCGACTTGCCAAAAGTAAGCTAGGGTAAAGAACATTCTCTAGATTACTGATACTATGCTCCTGAATCTTGATAAAGTTCGTCAATATTTTCCTGCTTTAGCTGGTGAATGGACTTTTTTTGATAATGCTGGCGGGTCACAAACCCTGAAAAAAGTAGTAGATAGAATTAGCGAATTTCTCTTGAGTTCTGATGTTCAGTTGGGAGCTTCTTATGGGGTATCTCAACTTGCAGGAGAACGATTGGCTCTAGCAACTAGGGGAATGGCTACTTTCATTAATGCCAATTCTTCTAAAGAAGTGGTCATGGGCCCATCTACTACAATGATGTTGAAAATTCTCTCAATTTGTCTGGGTCAAACCTTTACACCTGGCGATGAGGTGATTGTGACGAATTGTGACCATGAGGCCAATATTGGTGCTTGGGTCGCTCTTGAAAAACAAGGAATTAAGGTTAAAGTGTGGCAAGTTCGTCCAGATACTTTAGAACTTCATTTAGCAGATTTAGAACCATTGATGAGTCACCGTACCAAACTGGTAGCCTTGACTCATGCTTCTAATGTTCTGGGAACCATCAACCCGATTAAAGAAATTGCTGTATTTGTACACGATCGCAATGCCATGATTTGTGTAGATGGTGTAGCTTATGCACCCCACAGATTAGTTGATGTCCAAGATTTAGATGTTGATTTTTATACTTTGAGTTGTTATAAAGTCTATGGGCCACATCATGCCTTACTTTATGGTAAGGAAGAACATTTATTAAGATTGCCTGGTCTTAACCATTATTTTATTGAGCAGACAGATATACCTTATAAATTTCAGTTAGGAAATGTCAATTTTGAATTAAGTTATGGAATGTTAGGTTTATGTGATTATTTAAGTGAGTTAGCACAATTACACTATGGGAATGAAACAGCACCAGATTTGAGAAATCAAATGGTGCAAGCATTTGATTTAATTAGCATACATGAAGAACATATTAGCGATCGCCTCCTAAATTACCTCAATAGCAAGGCTAATGTGCGAGTGATTGGTCAATCAAAGGCTGACCGTCAAACCCGTGTGCCAACTATATCTTTTGTGGTAGATGGAATCAATAGCTCAACCATTCCGGCAAAAATTGACCAACACTATATAGGAATTCGCTATGGAGACTTTTATGCTAAACGGCTCATTGAATACCTGGGGTTAGCATCCCAAGGTGGAATAGTCCGGGTGAGTATGGTGCATTACAACACCCTTGAGGAAGTTAACAGTTTGATTGAAGCTTTTGAGCAGATATTTTAGTCATTGGTCATTGGGCATTAGTCATTGGTTATTCTCCCTTTTCTCCCCAATCCCCAGTCTCCATTATCCAAGCTGCAAAACTTGCACTTCTTCTTGTGGTGAAATTAATGTTTTACCCACTGGTAGAACAGCTAAAGCATTGGTTTGAGCTAAATTAATTAAGTTGCCGGAACTGTGACTACCACCAGCTTTGTGAAATTCGTAAACTCCATTAATTAATTGTAATTTACCCCAAAGGTAAGTTTCACGCTTGCCATCCGATCGCAATTCATCATGCGATCGCACTTTCAAAAATACTGATTCCCAACCTTCAGTAATTCCCGAAAGTTTCCTGATTGCTGGTAGCACAAACCGCCAAAATGTCACCAATACAGCCGCAGGATTCCCTGGTAAACCAAAATAAAGCGGGGAGTTTGTAGAGACGCGATTAATCGCGTCTCTACTGGGAAAAGTAGCAACAGTGAGGGGTTTTCCTGGCCTCATTTCTACAGCCCGAATGTGAATTTTTGCTCCTAGCGATTCGAGAATTTTGTCAACATAGTCATAATCTCCTACTGAGACACCACCAGAGGAGATGACTATATCAGCGATCGCAACGGCATGGCTAATAACTTTCTCCAGAGCAACTGGATCATCTTTCACAATGCCTAAAATTAAGGGTTCTGCGCCACTTTCTCTTACCAAAGCGGCGATCGCATACTGATTAGAATCCACAATTTGCCCTGGTTGTAACGGTTGATCAATTGTTGCCAACTCATCACCAGTGGATAAAATTGCCACCCGTGGACGGCGGTAAACACTTAATTGCGGACACTGTGCTGCTGCCAATACGGCAATTTCTGAGGCATTTAACTTAATTCCTGCTGGTAGTAGTTGTGTTCCAGCTTGATAAAAAGATGCTTTGTGTCTGACAAATCCTTGCGGTTTTGGCGCATCCAAGATAAATACGCGGTTTTCCTCCCGGTGTGTCTTTTCTTGCATCACTACAGTATCCGCACCTGCTGGGATCACTGCACCTGTAAAAATCCGCGCAGCTTGCCCTGGTTGAATTGTAGACTGAGGCTGATACCCGGCCGGAATATCTTCAACAATTTCCAAAATGGCTGGTTGTTCAGTGCTAGAGTGCTGTACATCTTCGTAGCGGACTGCATAGCCATCCATTGCCGAATTATCCCAATGGGGAAAATCTAGCGAACTGGTGACAGGTGTTACCAAAATGCGACTATCTGCTGTCAATAAATCGACAACTTCTGTATCTCGCTGACGATCTAACGGTTGTACTAAATTTAAAATAATTGCTTCTGCATCGCTGACAGATAACATAGCGATCGCCTCCGACTTTTTCTTTTATCCCTGTAAAATAACACTGACCAATTTTAGATTTTAGATTTGGGATTTGGGATTGATTTCTGCTTGAGAGTAAATCCTAAACTACATACTGCCAGTAAACCAATAATGATGCTTCCTTCGGGGACTTTGAATACCTGAACCGAATTGTTGCTTAAATCTAGTATTTGCTTTGTGCCTGCTGCATCTCTATTGTTAAAACCAAATTCTCTAACTAGAACCTCATTACTAAAACCTTGGTCTATGAGTGCGAGATTATTATTCAGCCATGTGTCACCAGGAAGCTCATCATCCTTGCCAACATCAAAGGGGCCAAAGATTTGTTGCGTAGTGTTATCAAAGTTAAATCTCAAAAAGCTGTAGTTAGATACACCATTCAGCACTGGAGTAAAACTATTTATGAGATTATTCAATGGATCAAAAAAGGAAATTGAGAGGGACTGTAAGTTATGTGTAGCTCCCGAACCTACCTCAGAAATGATGTTGGGAGCAGTTGTTGTATCGTAGTTAAATGAACCTTGAGCTAAATAACCAGTGTCTCCCTTCCAGTTAAATTTGAATTCAGCAGCATGAACTAGGTTGTTGGTGGTTATAGCGATCGCTAACCCTAAAGCAGTAGTCGTCACTAGACTAATAGCTGTTTTTGTAAAAACATGCATCATGATACAACTTCCAAATTAGTTAAAATTAAGTTTCTTTCTACAAAAATACAAGATTTCCTTAAAACAGACTCTTGTGGGGTGGATAGTATTCGACTGACTTGTACTGAGCCTTGTCATTGGCACAGCCTCTCGTAGAGAAGTAGCGCTAGCGCTCATGCCAAAATCTTAACCACCCTAATTATGGAAATTTTATGGATAACAGTTTAAATGCCAAACCTAAGTCATCATCTTAATATAAAAAACAGGAGCAATTATTATTCTCCAACCCCTAAATAAAAATACCTATTTTGTAAGTAGGTCGGCAGAATAAAACCAAACTATGTTAGCAAAAATGAACGAGGCTGAAACCCTCCTGCCTCCTTAACCTCGTAATTTTTGTAAGTATGCAAAAAATGGCTGTATCAAAAATATCAACTTTTGATCGGTAACTCTGATAGTATGATAAGTTTTAATAAATTCTTGCTGATATTGATAATTTTCAACCTGGCTTTGGGCAAAAGACCTTGTAAGTATCTAAATACTCAGGGAATTTGCACAGTGGTTGGGGTGACATGAACAACAGAGCAAACCAAAGGCATGAAGAACATCATGTAATACAATATTTCTGTATATTCAACCGAGTGTTGATTTTCGTTGCAGAGATGTTTATGTCACGTAGCCTTGCTGCTGGAGGGGTAATACTGCGGTTGTTGCAAAATTTCCAGCCTTCCAGATTTTCCTGGTTAAGACTCAGACACTCATTTGTGAAAACCCAAGCTGTTCCTCTACCTGATAATGAAGCAGAAAGACTCAAAGCCCTGGCGGACTACAATATCCTGGATACCCTACCCGAACAAGCATTTGATGATATAACTGCTCTTGCTGCCTACATTTGTAAGACTCCAATTGCTCTAATTAGCTTAGTTGATGCCGATCGCCAATGGTTTAAATCTAAGGTTGGACTACAAGGTAGTGAAACACCCAGAGATTGGGCTTTTTGCTCCCATGCCATTCTTGAACCAGAGGATATATTGGTGATTCCCAACGCCATTAAGGACGATCGCTTTAATAACAATCCCTTAGTCAAAGGTAATCTCAAAATTCGTTTTTATGCTGGTGCCCCTCTAATTACACCCGATGGTCTTCCCATTGGGACGTTGTGTGTTCTGGATACTATTCCTCATCATCTAAGTTACCAGCAGTTAGATGCACTGCGCCGCCTAAGTCGCCAGGCGATCGCTCAGATGGAACTCATTCAGGAAGTTCGCAACCGCAAACAAGCGTCCCTGACTGATGAATTAACCGGTCTGCATAACCGACGTGGTTTCTTTGTGATGGCTGAACAAGAGTTAAAAATTGTTCACCGGATGAAAGCCTTGTGCTGGGTTATCTTCATTGATTTAGATGGGCTAAAACAGGTTAACGACACCCTGGGTCACGATATGGGAGATGCCTTGATTATTGATGCTGGTCGATTACTCAAGCAAAGTTTTCGCAGTTCAGATATTGTTGCTCGCTTGGGTGGAGATGAGTTCATTGTTTTCATCTCCAGCTACTTTAAAGATGCTGATAGTATCCAAGAGTATCTGCAAGTAAATATCGCCAACTTTAATCAACAGCAAAACCGTAATTATGAACTCTCGATGAGTATGGGGATAGAGTGTTACTCACCAGAAAGTAATATGTCACTAGAAGAAGTAATCGCCAGGTCTGACAAATTAATGTACGCTCAGAAGCGTTTGAAGCGGCAATCTTTTACATAATTTATTTCTTGGAAGTTCCTTAGAACTAGTTTTTATACCAATACGCTTGGGTTCAAGGGCTACTGGCAACAATTTTGGGTTTTCAAGACGCGATAAATCGCTGAGGCTCGTTCGCCCTTGGCGTCTCCTCTTCTCTACGAGACGCTACGCGAAGGGAGAATACTCGCTAACGGCAGTTCCTCATGGGGGGAACCCCCTACAGCCCTTCGGGCATCCTATGGCAGGCGCGAGCCTCTCCCTTTGGGAGAAGACCGGACTGCCTCACCATTCCAAATCAATGAAACGCTTACGTTGTATTGATTTTTAATTTTTAATTTTTAATTCCGCCTTGCGGTACTAGCTGCTGCCTCCCTTACTGGCGGCATAGCAGTCAGGATCAGCATTTCCAGTTGGAGGCTGAAAACGAGATTTGAAGAGGCTCTTAGCTTAAGTTGACACCAATGGCAAGATGCCCACCCCACAATCATATTGGAAAAATATTAGTGCAAATTAAAGGCGCAACAGCTTAATTTAAAGATTAAACTTTCCGATTCAGGGTGAATATGTGGGTACAATTAAGCATAACTATGTGAATAAACAAAAATTAGGCTAAAACTCTATTTCTATTGTTTCCTAGTACCTAATCACTCCATAATCTCAACAAAAAATATTTATACCCGACTCTTAACTGTCTCGATTTTTTCCTTAACTGTCTGCTTAACTGTCTTATCTGTCCTTGCACCCATATTGTGTTTCTAATAGCATAAAAATGCAGTAAAAAAGGATAAATAAATGACAGTAACAACTACTGACACCCGTAAAATTATTGGAGATTGGGTTTACAAATACACGCTAAATTTTAAGCAACCACCCCAAGGAGCAATAGAAGCATTTGCCAAAGCATTGCTCATAGCAGCTAAGGGAGATAGTGTAATCTCACAAGCAGAGAGAGACTGGGTAGTTGGCTTAACAGCAGCAAAAGGAGCTTCTGAAAAGTTAATTGAAGAGCTACAAAACTATCAAGCTAATGAAGATATAGAGCAGGTACTCTCGAAAGATTCTATAGCTGATGGAGCCAGAGAAGCACTGCTCTACACTGCAATTGAAGCTTCTGCTGCTGATGGTGAATATAACGATGGTGAAAAAGCATCTGTACGCAAAATTGCAGCCAGATTAGGAGTTTCTGAGAATGTGGTTAAGCAATTAGAAGCTCATTATGCAGAAGATAGAGCTTTATTTAAAAAGAAAATTCAGACACTCTATCCTAATGGACATTCTTCGCTTTATCCTATCTAAAAATTGACCATAAAAGCGGGTAGAGCTTGATATGATATCCAGGCTATTTTTGTGGTGCTTCTAAGCTATAAATCTTACTCTGCCCTTTTTTACAAAATCTATGTATCATAAAATTCGATGATTTTTCGCAGTCCATATCCTGATATTTCGATCCCAGAACAGCCACTAACAAAATTTGTATTGCAAAGGGCAGTAGAATTAGCCGACAAACCTGCCTTCATTGAAGGACTGAGCGATCGCATAGTAACCTATGGACAATTAGAAGATTTCATCGGTCGAGTTGCTGCTAGCTTGGCGGCGCGTGGCTTTTCCAAGGGTGATGTTTTAGCTATTTATAGTCCTAATATTCCTGAGTATGCGATCGCTTTCCATGCCGTCATCACTTTGGGTGGAGTCATCACCACAGTCAACCCATCCTACACGGTAGAAGAACTGACATATCAACTAAATAATGCTGGTGCAAAATATTTAATCACAATCCCTGACCTGGTAGCGCAGGCATTAGAAGCTGTCAGTTACTCAAGGGTAGAGGAAGTGTTTGTGTTTGGTGAGGCGGCTGGAACTACTTCATTTTCTGTGCTTTTAGAGAGCAAAGGGGAAGTTCCAGAAGTACAAATCGATCCCAAAGAAGATTTGATGTTGTTGTTGTACTCTGGTGGCACCACTGGTTTACCCAAAGGTGTGATGCATAGCCACTATACGTTTCAGGCAAACCTTTACGAATTCCAAAACTGCGAACCGATTACCGAGGCTGATACACTCATCGGAATTCTGCCGTTTTTTCATGCCTACGGGATGCTGATGCTAAATTACAGCCTTGCTTGTGGTGCCACAATTGTGACAATGCCGCGCTTCGATTTGGAGACATTTTTGAGCCTGATCGAGAAGCATAAAATTACCCGTACCCATATCGTGCCGCCAATTGTGCTAGCGCTAGTAAAACAGCCAATAGTGGTTAAATACGATCTTTCCAGCTTGCGGGTAATTACTTCTTCAGCAGCGCCACTCAGCCGTGAATTGATCGAAGATTGTAAAAAGCGTCTTTCTGATTGCGTCATCAAGCAAATATATGGAACCACAGAAACCTGTGTGAACCTGCACGCTCCCGATGAATGTTATGAGAGCAAACCTGGCTCAGTTGGTCAATGTATCAGAAATGTGGAATGTCAAATTGTAGATATTGATAGCCAACAGCCATTAGCTGCCAATCAACCAGGAGAAATGTGGATACGCGGCCCGCAGCTAATGAAAGGATATTTACATAATCCTGAAGCAACTGCCAACGCCATCGATCGAGACGGTTGGTTTCATACGGGTGATGTTGTCTATGCTGATGAAGACGGCTATATTTACATAGTCGATCGGATTAAAGAATTAATTAAGTGCAATGGATATTCCATAGCGCCAGCAGAATTAGAGGCAGTATTGCTGAGTCATCCTGCGATCGCAGATGCTTGTGTAATTCCCAGTCCCCATCCGAGTAGTGGTGAAGTTCCCAAAGCTTTTGTCGTTCTTAAAAGCGCAGCTACGCCAGAGCAAATTATGGAGTTTGTCGCTGGACAAGTTGCATCTCATAAAAGAATCCGCAGGCTAGAAATTGTAGATAAAATTCCCAAATCATCTGCTGGAAAAATTTTGCGTCGGATTTTAGTGCAACAAGAACTGATAAAAATTCAAGAAGAAACTGCTGATGAGCAACCATTGAACCTACGAGTTGAGTTTCTGCAACAATTAGATGACGCTTCTTTTAGTCAACGCCAAGAATTATTAGTTGCCTACGTTAAAAAGCAATTTTTAAAAGTTTTAGAAATAGATTCATCCCAATATTTGGATACAGAAAAGCCTTTGAGCGGACTCAGGCTTGATTCTCTCACGAATATCGATCTTAAGAATCGTATTGATACAGAATTAGGAGTAAACATACCCATAGAAATTTTGCTTGGTGATTCCAATATCAACCAAATAGTAAATCTATTAATTCAGCAATTAGCAGCGAAGAATACAATTCCCTCAAAACCTGACTCAACAGAGTTAGCGACAGATTTAAATTCAGAAGCAGTTTTGGACTCTACAATATTCCCAGAATATCCATTTGAGTCATTTGTAAGTGAGCCAGATTCTATTTTTTTGACTGGAGCTACAGGATTTTTAGGAGCTTTTTTACTCCAAGAACTTTTGCAGCAAACCCAGGCGAATATTTATTGTCTTGTACGTTCTGCTGATACTGAATCAGGCAAAATTAGGATTAAAAATAATTTAGATTCCTATGGAATTTGGAATGAAGATTTAGCTTCTAGAATTATTCCTATTTTGGGAGATTTATCTCAACCACTTTTAGGTTTATCATCAGAAGAGTTTCAAAAGATGAGCAGCCTAATCGATGTCATCTATCATAATGCTGCTTGGATCAACTATGTCTATCCCTACTCTGCATTAAAGCCTACCAATGTTTTAGGAACTCAAGAAATTCTTAGATTGGCGAGTCTTGTAAAAACTAAGCCAGTACATTACATTTCCACCGTTGCTGTTTTTGAGTCATCTGCTTATTCAGGAAAGATCGTAACTGAATCAGATAAACTCATTCATAATAAGGGAATGAAACTCGCTTATTCTCAGAGTAAATGGGTAGCAGAAAAACTGGTAATGATGGCACGCGATCGAGGAATTCCAGTTTCTATTTACAGACCACCATTTATTTCTGGGCATAGTCAAACAGGTGCTTGGTATAAAGATGATGTCATCTGCCGTACTATCAAAGGCTGTATTCAAATGTGTAGTATGACAGATATTACTGATAAATTAGATTTAGCCCCCGTAGATTATCTCAGTCAAAGTATTGTTTATTTATCGAAACAAAAAGATTCCATAGGAAAGGCTTTTCATTTAAATAATCCTCAACCATCTGATTGGATTTATCTGACATATTTTATCCGCTCTTTGGGCTATCCTCTAACGCATATTGCTTATCAAGATTGGCAAAATCAACTAAGCAATAGTCTACGCTCCAGAGAAAATCCCCTCTATCATCTTTTGCCCTTCTTCCTCAAAAAAATGCCTCAAGAAAAGCTCTCTAGTTCTGAGCAGCATCAGCAATTAACAGATCCCCAACTTAGTTGTTTGGCAACACAGAATGCACTTGCAGGTAGTTCTATAATATGCCCTCCCGTTAATGAGCAATTACTGAATACCTATTTCTCATATTTCATTCGTAGTCGCTGGCTTGACTCAGCTAAAAAGAGCATTGTCTCAAATGTTTAAATTTTTACGGGCTACTGGCAAAAACTTTGGGTTTTCTAGACGCGATAAATTGCCGTCTCTACAAGTGTTTTGGTCTTATATGAATTGTATTATGCTATGTATAATTCTATAAAATAATGTGTTTTGAATATACAAAGCTTCCGAAAAAATGCACTGGATTATTTATTAAAATAACCGCCAATTAAAAATAATTACTGAATGCAAGTTTGCAGAGAATTGGCATTAGATAAAAATAGACTGTAAATGCAATGAATGCATATTGTTGTTAACTCTCAAGGATGCTCGAAAATGTGGGTTTGGCATACTGAAACGAAGTCTGTGCGATGTGTATTGCCATTGTTAAACCTTGAAGTGGTACACATTGATGGTCAGTTAAAGGTATTAGTAGATGGCGCTTTCAAGGAGTTGAAAAATCATTCAAATACTCCAAAAAATCTGGGCGAACTGTTGATATATCTAGACAATTGGATTGAAGACCACAATCTTACCGCTTCAGGTATTATCGGGTCTGAGTGCAGATCCTTACTAGATGAAAAACTGCATTGGATAACTGATTCATTTCTAATTTCAGAACAAATTCAAGGAGAATCTCTTGTTTTTGTAATGCAAGCAGGAAATACCGAGGAATTCCTTGCAGGTGAAGCTCATTCGCGTAGCGTATCGCAGACAAGATTCGCTAACGCTGCGTGTAGCTTGCTTCCCCATAACGGTATAAGTTGGGAAACTGCAAGGGTAAAATGCCTCACTAATGATGGTTTACCTCAGATCCTAATTGACAACCACATAGTTGAAGAAGTCAATAAAGTGGTGACTCACGGCTTGGAAATTCGACAAAGATTAGATATTGACCATTTGGTAGTGTCAGTAAACTTTCCAGTATCTATTAATGCTGACTTGCATAATTCCTGGCTCTCTTCCGTCAAAACTCATTTCCCTCAAGGGTTTTTGATGAAGAGTAAGAATTGGGATCTTATCAGCTGTACACCAGAACGATTTATTTCTATTACTGATGCAAAACTTAAAGTGCAAATTCTTGCTGGAACCTTTCAAAAAGGGACGGATTTCGACAAAAGCAGTTTAATGGATGAACATCAAGCTGCCCGAAATACTCTGCGCTCCATTGTAGAAGGCGTAGTAGGAAAACTTGAACTAACAGCGGACTGTAACTTAGTTGAATTTGACAAAATCACACACTTTCACTCAGCTTTTGAAAAACCTCATCAGAGCGATACTTCTATGCTCTGGACTTTAGCTCATCTTACACCTAGTCCGGCTACTGGAACACAAGATAGCCACACACAAATTGCTATTCAACAATTAGAAGGTAGGACTCGTGGTTACTATGGTGGTTGCTTTTTTCTCCGAACTCCTGGTTTTCTGGAAAGTTTAGTGTCTATCCGTTCTATTTTCAAGACGGAAAAGAGCGAAGTTGCCGAAATGATTGTGGGAGCAGGGTTAAAGAAAGGATCGACTTTGAGTAGTGAATCAGCGGAAATTATTTCAAAGGCTACTAGTTCCGCAAAATTACTAGGTGTGAGGTTAGGAAAGTGACAATAAATCCGTTGAAGAAAAAGAGTCTGGGAAACACCAGTCTGGAGGTGACTCGTCTGGGTCTGGGATGTACTTCCTTGGGAGGGATGTATGAGGATATGTCAGAAGAACAAGCTGTGAAAGTGGTACATCGCAGCCTGTCGTTAGGATTAAACTTGTTTGACACAGCACCTTTCTATGGGTCAGGCAAAAGCGAACAGCGGTTGGGTAAAGCGTTAGCAGAAATCCCTCGCGATCGCTTTATACTGGCAACTAAAGTCGGTCGTACTCTGGTGCCAACTTTGGGTAAGGATCGGGGAAAGAAAATTTTTGTCAATCCGCTTCCCTTCCAACCGATCTTCGATTTCAGCTATGACGGCATTATGCGCTCATTTGAAGAAAGCCTAACCCGTCTGAGGTGCGATCGCATTGATATTTTACATATTCACGATCCTGACGACCATTACACAGAAGCGATTGAGTCAGCATATCCAGCCTTAGAAAAATTACGCAGCCAAGGTGTTATCCAAGCTATTAGTGTTGGAATGAAGCAGTGGGAGATGTTGGTTAGATTCGCTCATGAAGGGGACTTCGACTGCTTTTTGTTAGCCGGTCGTTATACCCTCCTAGACCAAAGTGCTATGGCAGAACTCTTACCTTTATGTATAAAGAAAAACATTAGTGTTATTTTGGGCGGTACTTATAATAGCGGTATTTTAGCAACAGGAGCGCAGCCAGGAGCTAAATATGATTACGCAGATGCGCCATTAGAGATTTTAGAACGAGTACGACAGATAGAAGCGGTGTGCGATCGCTACCAAGTTTCCTTAAAAGCAGCAGCCTCTCAATTTGCTTTGGCTCACCCAGCTGTCACTGCGATTATACCCGGTGCGGCAACAGTCGAACAGGTGAACGAAAACTTTAGTTTATTACAGCAGAAAATCCCTGATGAATTTTGGGCAGAGTTACAGCTGAAAGGGTTGCTTAGGAAAGATGCACCAACACCGGCAGGATAGCTTATATTCCAAAACCCACATCTAAATTGTCTTATTGCCATTTAGACCAAAAGTACTTAGCTCACAGAATAAATAATTATATTTGGAGAACTAAAATGAGTAAACTAAGTTCAGGTTGCCGTCCATATCAGTTGCCTGGAACAGAATGTCTGCAATATAACCGAGTTCAATGGCAAGTTATGCCCTCAAGAACAGCACTGTTAATTCATGATATGCAGAAGTATTACCTAAGACCTTTAATGGGTGGAAGTGAAAAACCAGGTAGACGTTTAATTGAGAACGTAAAAGCAATTAGAGAAGCTTGTGTTGCGGCTCATATACCTGTTATATACACTGTTGCTAGTCCTTGTGAGCGTATTGAACAACGTGGTTTGCTCTACGATTTTTGGGGAGGTGGGATGACTAACACGGTAGATGACACTGAAATTGTAGATGAGATTAAGCCAGATTATAGCTGCGATCGCATTATAGTTAAGCATAAATATAGTGCGTTCTACAAAAGCAATTTGGCAGATACCTTAAAGGCTTTAAAAACAGACCAGTTAATCATCACAGGTGTTTACAGCCATATTGGCTGCATGGCTACTGCACTAGATGCTTTAATGAGAGATATACAAGTTTTCTTTGTTGGCGATGCAGTTGGAGATTTTTCAGTGGATTTTCACATGTCTTCCATCGCTACTATCGGTAACTGCTGCGGACAGATTTATCTAACTGAGATGCTCAAAGAAGCTCTTTTACCCAAAATAGAAAGAAATCAAGTTTTGGTTCCACAAGTTGGTGTTATGAGAAGTCCGCTTGATTAATGTAATATTCCCCTTTTCCCAAAGGAAAAAGCTGACGCCAACATCTATAATTCAATACAGTTCAGAGCAACCCAAAGCCCTCATGTGGAGACGCGATAAATCGCGTCTTAAAAGACCCATTATCTACACCAATAGCCCTTAAATGAACCGTATTAGTCTATTGGCGCAAGTTTTAGTCTGGGTCTAAATCCCATTAAATAACAATCTTTAATTAGGAATTATTTTCATTTACCACCTGGCTGCCATGACTGCGGGGATCATCTTGACTAGCCGTTGGTGCTACTGGAGCCGAAAATTTAGAAACTTTCCCACTAGCTTGAGCATAGGGGAGAGACGAACCAGTAACCAAAGCTTCTAAATTGCTAGCCATAATCTTCCGGGGTTGATCGCCGATGGCTTGGGCTATGGTTTCTCCTTGCTGACTCAAAAATACAAAATGAGGAATCCCATCTACCCGATATCTCAGCATTTCCGGCAGCCACTTGGTATTATCCACATTCAGCATGACAAAATTCATCTTGTCAGCATACTCTGTTTCTAGTTGAGTGATGTCTGGTGCCATTTTTTGGCAGACAGTACACCAATCAGCATAAAACTCTACTAGAGATGGTTTGCCGTTGCTGACTGCTACTTCCAACGGTGTGGAGTTATCGCTTAACTTGGCGAGGGTAGCTGAGGTTGTTTCAGTTCGCAATCCTAAGACGAGGGAAACGCTAAGTGCGATCGCTACCATTACAATTAAGAAGTTTCTCAGACGCTTCCCGAATGTAGATTCAGGTTTTTCGGGAGAATTAACAGGTGAGTCAGTACTCATAACAGCATTATTAAAACTTATTAGGCAATTTCCTCTTTAGTTTAGCTGACTCCAACTACTGTTTAACGTTTCGCGAAAGTCCCCACCCTCAACTCTGAATAGGGTGGAGATAGGAAAACTCTCAATACGGTTCGGTTAACAAATTTATCTGTTGAGGCAAGCAGGGGAGGCAGGGGGAGAAGAGAGGTAGGGGAGGAAGAATTAACTTTTTTCCTCCCTTGCTTATCCGAACCGTATTGGGAAAACTCCTTTAAAACCTCGTTTCCAGCCTCCGGCTGGAAATGCAACTCAAAAGCGGCTCTGCCGCGAGTCTTGAGGCTCCGCCTCAACGATGAGCGTTCCCAGTCGGAGACTGGGAACGAGGCAAAACCGTATTGCGACCAATATTAGCCGTTAGCGGGACGTTTATCCCTTAATTTTGAATTTTGAATTGATTCATAAATGTGACCCCTACATCCTTCACAGTTGATTTAGTAATGGGTTTGAGATCGCTGGACAATGCTTTTTATACTCAAAATTCACCATCCCCAATCCTAAAACAATTATCAATGCCCAACTTAACGCGCCTAGAAAAAATAATCTTTGAAATCTAGCTACTTTTTGCTCTTGAACTAGTCTAGCTTTAACTTCTTTAGCTCGTTCTGCTTCTAGCCAAGTCTCAACTTGTCGCCGATCAAATTCTTGGCTAGCAGCTAGAAACTGATAATCCAAATCACTCAAGCTTTTACCTTGTGACCAAGCTAGAGCCTCAAGTAAGGCTTTCCCGCGCAATAGTCGCGAATTATCATGATGTTCTGAGGCTACCCAGGCATTTAATGCTTGAGAGTAGGGTCGTAATTTTGCTAATTGTTTTTCTACCCAAGTTTGGTTGAAAACCTCTTCATAAATACGGTTCTTGACTTTTAGTTGCCCTTGCTGCTTGGTTACTAATCCCGACAACAGCAGTTCTATTTCCTCTTCTCCATCATCACAAGCTATCTGAATCCCTTGTAAGACTTGCTGGTACAATCCCAGCAACCCTCCAGCACGTCGCTCATTTCTCAGCAAGCGATCGCGGATTGTTTTTAAATGCTCTGGATCATCTTTTGCTTCCCATTTATCGATAATATGCGTTTGCACTAATTTTTCTAAAATTAATAATGGAAATTGGTAATAAAAATTGATAAGATGTTGATTAATAATTGGTAAATGGTTATCTAATTTATAACGCTCGTCAACTTCTAGGCTTCTTTGATCCTGAACATCCTTACTTCCAGAATTTCTTTCTTGTGCCACTATTTGACAAAGTTTTTGAGTGAGAAATGGCTGACCATTTGTCCAAGATAAAATTTCTTTGAGAACTGCCATTGGATTAGCTACTTTGCTATCTAAACCTGCTGCTAATGGCTGAACTTCTGATAAATTAAACCCATGCAACTCAATAGATTTACCTATATTGAATGGGGTACAGTTTCGATCGATAATCAAATCTGAAGGTGTTGCCACTCCAAACAGTGACCAAGTTAGGCGGTTATATTCTGAGTTTTCCGCTCGTTGATTGTAGCATGAGCGAATTAGGGTAAAAAAATCGACTACAGGAAAATTCAAACCTAAAACACTATCAATTTCATCAACAAAAATAAATATTTTTTCAGCCTGGATTTGCACTAATAAAATATCTTCAATAAATTGGCTCAATCGCTGTAATACAGGTAAATCTTCTCGCTCTGACCACCAGGCTTTTAAATTAACTTTGTTAAATAGATTAAAGCCCCTTAATAAGTCAACTACTATGCCTTTATACCACTGAGCAGGAGTAATATTGCCGTTACCGATCCGAGTCATGTCGATAGAAGCACAACTGAAGCCTGCTTGTTCTAATCGATGTCTCATTTGTAACCGCAAGCTAGATTTTCCCATCTGTCGGGAACTAAATACATAACAAAATTCACCTTTAATTAGATAATTATAAAGTTCAATATCAGCCTGCCGTTCTACATAGCTAGGAGCGTCAATTTTGAGACTACCACCAATTTGATATTCATACTTATTCATAACATTTAGATTAATTGCTCTCGGAAATATAGCCGATATAACTCACAGCTAGGCATTGCTTGATTTCCTTCCAGTTTTACCAGACCCATACTTTCTAATTTATAGGCTGCGATCGCTTCTAATTGCACACTGGTTGGAGATGTAACTACTCGTTTGAGCGCTGTCGCTAGTTCAAGATGTTCTTGGATATTAGTTAAATGATGCCGTAAATAGTTGCTATAGATGCCCGCTATTGTGGGAGCTTCTTCTAGTAGTTGTTCTAGGGTTACTGCTTGATGTCCCAGGTTGTAAAGAGCCAGACGAGCTAAATAGGGATGACCACCAATCATTGCTAGTAGAGGAGCCAGCTTTTGCAATCCTTGCTCACCTTTAGCCCAATCCAATTCATGACGCACTGCCAATTCTTGCATTTGCTCTAAACTAAATTCTGGTAACTTAATCGGTAGTCCCACATTGAAAGGGGATTGATTAATATCTAACGGGATATAAGCTTCAGTGGCATGAACTACTACTAATCGAAGTTTTTGCCAGATTTCTAATTCGGAGGCATCCTCGTACCAAGAGCGCAGTAGTGGGAGAAAGTCGCGAGAGATTTCTGGATACTCGAAAATTCGATTTACTTCATCTAAAGCTAAGACTATCGGAGCGTCAATTTTCTCCAGCAAATACTCCTGTAAATACAATGTGCAGCTAACTTTGCTGCCAATATCATCATCCCAATAATCATCTAGTCTGATTTCTAGGTTCAACTGCCGACTGACGTTAGCACAAAACCATCGTAAGAATTTTTCTAAGCTAGTGAAAACTTGACTATCTGCCCTCTGTAAACTGATCTGTACAGTGTGTACTCCAGTCTGTTTAGCAT
Organism: Nostoc sp. C052; assembly: GCF_013393905.1. Taxonomy (GTDB): domain Bacteria; phylum Cyanobacteriota; class Cyanobacteriia; order Cyanobacteriales; family Nostocaceae; genus Nostoc. The sequence continues at coordinate 7,693,954 of NZ_CP040272.1, read as the reverse complement.
GAGTCAGAATTCTATGCATTAGAGACGTTTTTCCCATTTTACTGGGGGCTTTGATTCTGATTAGGCTACCAGGTTTCTTGATTTCGGTATATGTGCGTTCTTCAATTGGCGGACGCTTGATGTAGAAAGAGGAATTGAGCGGTACTGAGCCACCAGGAAGTTCTAAGGAGTCGGGATTAAGAACTGAAGTTTTTCTCTTGTCTTGCTTTCCCATAACCAAAAAAGACCCTGATATCCCACCATGATTAGAGAGAATCTCCAGCGACTTTTTCCCTCTGCTTATTTGCTGAGACTGCCTCAAGACTGCTGGCACACTTTGTAATTTTTCTAACAAAACTCTACTTTGCGATCGCCGTCTTAAAACTGAACGAAAATTACTTTTTGTTACCTCCTCCCCAAAAGCTTGTGAAAGTAACTTCCATAACTTAGAACCCACATCTTTGATATAATTTGCATCATAACCACAGCTATCAGCGATATCTGGATAAGTTTGTCCTTCCCAAGCTTTACGAAAGACTATTTCCTGAACATCACTTAAGCCATGTTCAAGAAATGTGTCTAAAATTGCTAGTGCTTCTTCTATATTCATTAGTAAAAATCATAAAGTTTCTTTTAAATAAGACTTTAGCGGAATTATTCATATTTTTTTCATTATTTACTTAAATTTAAACAGTCATAGAAATTTATAGCAGTTTTCATTTATCCCCTAGCGCGTAGTTTATTGACCTAAAAATAGCTATAATTGGTATCAAATTGATTTAAACTCGCTATTCTCAGTAGGAACTGGAAACTGGGTAAAAAATTTCTTTAAAGCCTCTCTCCAAGCCTAGCATTCTGTAGGGAAGGAGACGACTTCGCTAATCCACATATTTATCTTCCTAGTCGCTAGTACAACACGACGTAAATAAACCACCCCTGACGCTCGTTCGCCCTTGGCGTCTCCCCTTCTCTACGAGACGCTACGCGAAGGGAGAAGACTCGCTAACGCTGCGCTAACGGCAGTTCCTCATGGGGGAACCCCCTACAGCCCTTTGGGCATCCTACGGCAGGCGCTAGCCTCTCCCTTTGGGAGAAGACCGGACTGCCTCACCATCCCAAATCAATGAGACGCTTACGCTGTATTAATTTTTAATTTTTAATTCCGCCTTGCGGTAATAGTCCCCAGTACCCAATTCAATTTTATCTCGTTGCATGAAACCACCTTAGGTTTTAACCTTAGAGTTAGTACAATGGCTCTGCACAAGTATCGCCTTGCTAAAAAATAGATCGAGTCCAGCTAAGAAGTTGAGAATCTTGTTAGTAATATATTGCTATCCAGGATCATGCAGGTGTTCCTGATATACTTCCGGTGTATTAATGTCTAATAATACAGCCGGGTTATCAAATTTCACTTGATGAATTACTGGATAAAATTCTTTGATAATTTGGCGTAAACCTAAGCTTTCTTCACGGATATTTTGTAAGTGCGATCGCATTCCATTACTAAATAACAATGGATGTCCTATTTTACCTTGATATGTCGGTGCAGTAATCACTGCGAAATTGTCTTGATGTGCTAATAATAATCTCTGGTAAATATCTAATTTTCTGGGTTGATCCACTGCTGAAATTGCTAAGACTTCAAAGTTTGGGGGAATATATTGCAACCCTGTGAGCAGAGAAGTTGTTTTACCGAAATTGGTATGAAAGTTAATTACAGCTAAACTACCATCAGGCAAATCTTTTTGTTTATTGCTGTTGTGCGAACCTAAAACTACTACAGGAGTAAAATCTACACTTAACCACTGTTCTAGTTGATAAGTTAATAATGTTTTACCTTCATACCAAGGGAGTGAAGTTTTACAAGTACCCATACGAGTAGATTTACCTGCTGCGAGAACAATCGCAAAGTTACTACTCAGGTATCTGGCTTCTTCAAAAAATCGGGTATCTAAATCCAGCTTCGGAAAATTCTCATAAATCAAGAGCGTAACCTCGTCCGACATAAATTTTAATATATTTAGTCATGCTTTTGTCACAATTTTGCAATAGCTTTGTCAACATGACGTGTGATGCTATAGCTCTGGCTTCGGAAGTAGTCTGATGCTCAACCCACACGCCAGAGTCTACCGAGGAGAATCACTTCAGGCACAGGCCCTTATGAAGATGACTCTTCAAATCAAAATTGCAAAATTTCATATAGTTTAGAAGGAACAAGAAGATGAATTGGAAAGTACTTGCTTTACTCCCTGCTCTAACTCTAGCTACTGCTTTGCCTGCTTTCTCTTTAAGCAATCATAAAAGTCAAAATCCAGCTACTGCTACCTACGTCGCACAAAGTACTCCGCAAAAAAACACGATTAAAAAAACTAATGCTGTTGCCAAGCAAAAGCCCAGGAGTCTAGCAAAGCGTAGTAATGTACTGACAGTAGGCAGCCGGGGAGAGACAGTAAAAACTGCTCAAAATTCTTTAAAGCAGCAAGGATTCTATACAGCAAATGTGAATGGTGTGTTTGATAATAGGACTCGTGCAGCAGTAATCAAATTTCAGAAGTCTAAAGGATTAAGAGCAGACGGAATAATTGGACGCCGGACTTTAGCAGCTCTTAAATAGAATGGTTTACTCAATATCCTCATTACTGAAATGCCTTAAACGCAAAAGGCTAGAATTTATTTTCTAGTCTTAAACTAGTAACCCAGCTTTTTCTATCTCAATATTGCCTGCGGCCATGTCGCAGGCATTTTAATATTGTGCTAACTACGGTGGGCTACACCAACGCGAATCCTCGACTCAGTGAAGCGGTTTCAAGGCATAATAACTGAATAACAAAGCTGTGGATTCTTCTGTAATTTACCAACCTTGGCTTTAAGGATGAGAGGGATATGCTCAAATGTATGCAATCTCGTTTAACGAATTATGACAATACTATCTTTGGCAACTTGAGATCAGCGATACACTGAGGAAAATTCCTTGAGGAAGCGTTGATGGCACGAGCAAACGGGGTTACAAGTGAAACGTCTGTAGAGGAATTGCCTACAGTTGCAGACAAAGACACGGCAACAATTGAAAATTCGCCTGAACCAGTAGAGGATGCCCAGGATATTGACGATATATTAAACTCACTAAAAATTTTACTGAGTACCTTAGAAAAGCTCCAAAAAGTCCGGCAGGAAGTGGGTGATATCAAACCATTGATTGGGCGGATGCTGGATGGAGAACTGGTAGCTGGTGAAGAACTTGAGCAACTCAAGGCAGGTGTGAGCAGTCTTTCTCGTCTTGTTCGTGCTTATAATGACCATCAAATAGCGTTGGCGAAAGCACAACCTGCTAGAAACTTGTTAGATCAAGTCTTGAAAGAGCGTAAAGCGAACTGAGTTTGATTGGGGATTGGGGAAAAAATACTTTGGATATTTGCTTGGAATCCCGATCTCCATTCAAATCTTAGGAGTTTACAGTCCCTAATTTAAGAAGCGATCGCACTTTTTTTGAGAGATGCGATCGCTAGACATCTCCGAAAATGAATGTAGAGACAGACGTAGCACTGCTACGTCTCTACAAGGATTCTGGGTAACGCATATTTAATTTCTGGAGATGTCTACTGTAAACTGAAGGTTTAACTCAAACTTGCGGCTATACCTATGAATTCTTTACAAGACTACACAATTCCTATGCATTTTATGAAATTCTAAAGCAGTTGGGTATTACAGAGGAACATTTTAACCAACTGCGATAATTACTGTGTACTAGTATTGCAAAGCCGCATTTTACCTATTTATTTTCCAGCGATCGCTTCATAAATAATAATAACTATCCACATGAATCTACAATTAGAATTGCCATTTCAGGAATTTTCTTCTTGCACTTCCCAATCCTTGGACAGTTCATCTACATTCATTAATAACATGAAACTGCCAGTTCATCGCTGGTTTAGATTTAGTGCAGGTTTCTCTGCACAATGGGTAGAAACTATAATTACCCAAGCTAAAGAACGAGGAGAAACTACTGTCTTAGATCCATTCTCTGGTTCTGGTACAACTTTACTTGCATCTGAAAAGCTTGGAGTTGAATGTTTGGGAATTGAGGCTCATCCCTTTGTTGTGCGTATAGCAAGAGCTAAACTTTTATATCAAACTGACGCTGATGCTTATCTTGAACATATACAAAAAGTTATAAAATGTGCCGAAAATGTTCAGCCCTGTGTAGATACATACCCGAAACTGATTCATGAATGCTTTAGTATATCTTCACTTGAGTCTTTAGATAGATTGCGCCAGTCTTGGGAAAAATTTGCCGATGATTCATCTGAATCTCAGTTAGTTTGGTTAACACTTGTATCAATTCTTCGTCATGTTTCTCATGCTGGAACTGCACCTTGGCAGTACATTTTACCAAATAAAAAGAAACAATATTCTTTAGATACAATGTCTGCTTTTGGGCTAATGGCAGAGAGTATAGCTACAGATATGAGAATTGCCGGAAAAATGGCGGCTTCTATTGCTACACTTATTCAATCTGATGCTCGGACTTGCCAGGGTGTACCTGATAATTTTGCCAACTTGGTAATCACCTCACCACCGTATGCTAACAACTATGACTATGCAGATGCGACACGTCTAGAAATGTGTTTTATGAAAGAAATTTCCGGTTGGAGTGATTTACAAAGTGCGGTGAGGCAATACTTAATTCGTTCATGTTCGCAGCACGTAACCAATAAGAATGTAAACATTGATGAAGTTCTAGCATCTCATGAGCTATATCCAATCAAGACTAGTATTATTGAAATCTGTCACAAATTGTCCCAAGAACGACATTTACATGGAGGTAAAAAGAATTATCATTTGATGATTGCCTGCTATTTTTTGGATATGGCTAGAGTTTGGATAGCACTTCGCAGAGTATGCAAAAGTCCTGCAACAGTTTGCTTTATGATTGGCGATTCTGCTCCCTATGGTGTTTATATTCCGGTGATTGAATGGATGGGTTTATTAGCAGAAGCCGCAGGGTTTGAATCTTTTAATTTTGAAAAAGTTCGTGACCGAAATGTGAAGTGGAAAAATCGCAAGCATAGAGTTCCTCTTTGCGAAGGTTGTTTGTGGGTTTACGGATAGGGTAATCACAACCCAAATTATTTTTGCACAAATGTAATGGCAGAATCATTTTCACATAAATGGGGTCAGATTTTAGGGCATTTCATCCAAGAATTTATTCGTGAGACACTTCAACAAGTGGCTGATGAGCATGGTTTTTACTTAGACTCTCAGAGAAAGCGCAAGGCACGAATCACTAAAAAGGTATCATGGCAAGATCGCTACGGTAACTATCATGATCTTGACTATGTACTGGAACGAGGAGGTACAGAAGATACTCTTGGTCTTCCAGTAGCATTTATTGAGACTGCATGGCGGCGTTACACCAAGCATTCTAGAAACAAGGTTCAAGAAATTGAAGGAGCGCTTATTCCTTTGGCAGACACCTATAGTCACCTTAACCCATTTTTAGGAGCTATTCTAGCAGGTGTGTTTACTCAAGGAGCGCTTGATCAATTAGAATCTAAGGGCTTTAAAATTCTTTATCTTAAGTATGAAAACATCGTTAAATCATTTACATCTGTTGGTATAAATGCATCTTTCAATGAAAGTACGTTAGAAGCAGACTTTCAAAATAGGATTGAGCAATGGAAAAAATTATCAGCGCCGGATATTACTAACATCAAAAATCAAATGCTAAGTCTTGAAAAATTCCAAATAGATAAATTTATCAATACTTTAGAGCAGTCATTTGCTAGACTAGTTCAACAGGTAAATATCATTGTCCTACATGGGCTATGTCAACAAACTGCCACTGTCGAAAATGCTATTGAATATATTCATAACTATCCAGATAATCAACCTACATTAGCCCCACCATTAAAATACGAGATTGATATTCGTTATAATAATGGTGACTTAATTCATGCCATATTTAACAATAAAATTGAAGCGCTCAAATTTCTAAGAACATTTATTTAAAGTGCTAATTAAATAATTCGTAATGGGCTACGCTAACGTAATACTCGCCTCCGGCGAGAAGCAAGCTACGTAATTCGTAATTAAGTAATGATGAACGTTGCACCCGCCATTGTAATATTAGGTCAAAATAGCGTGACAGTAGCACGCAAAATAATCAGTGTTCTACCAGGGGCGACGCTATACGGTCTAGAGGGTCGCACATCTGGAGTTGATGTCAGCTTTACGAACTTTGGCGAGACGTTGCGCGAGTTATTTACCCAGGGAAGGCCGCTGATTGGCATTTGTGCCGCCGGCATTTTAATTAGGACTCTAGCTCCGCTACTTTCAGAAAAACGACAGGAACCACCAGTGCTAGCTGTAGCTGAAGATGGTAGTGCTGTTGTCCCCCTATTGGGCGGACTTGGTGGGGTAAACGATTTGGCACGCCGCATTGCTGAGGCGCTGGATGTCAAACCTGCAATTACGACCACAGGAGATTTACGTTTGGGAACAACGCTGTTATCTCCTCCAACTGGATACCATTTAGCGAACCCAGACGACGCTAAGAAATTTATCTCAGATGTCCTAGCTGGGGCGCAAGTCAAGCTAGAAGGAATAGCGCCTTGGTTGAGCGATAGTAAACTACCCATAGATCCACAGGGAGATTTGACCATTCAAGTTACAGAACGTTTGGTAACTCCCACAGCCAACTGTCTTATTTACCACCCAGCAACGATCGCGATCGCAATTAGTGACATCATTGATGATGCAGTAGCTTTAGTCCAGCAGCTACTAGCTGATGCCAAACTAGAAAAAACATCAGTTGCCGGCATATTTGCACCCATCGCTACCGCCGCCGATCCCACAATCCACGCCGTCGCTAGCGCCTTGAAAGTGCCCACCCGCTTTTTTACCCCAAATCAGCTAGAAAGTCTACTTTCACAAGGTTATAGCCCCGCCCAAGCCGCAGCGATCGCCGCTACAGGCACATCTCCCTTATCTTCCCCTTCTCCTAACATAGCGATCGCTATTGCCCCTCAAGTAATTGACCCCAACACCATCGGTCAGCCACGCGGACGGTTAGCGATTATTGGCACTGGCCCTGGTGGATCGCAATGGATGTCTCCCGAAGTCAAGGAGATACTCAAATCGGCAACTGACCTTGTGGGTTATAAAACCTATTTAGATTTAGTTGGTTCTCTGGCTGATGGCAAAGAACGGCATGAGTCTGACAACCGCGAAGAAGAAGCACGGGCAAAGATGGCTCTTGATTTGGCCGCATCTGGGCGATATGTAGCTGTAGTTTCCTCTGGCGATCCTGGTATCTATGCAATGGCAACAGCAGTTTTTGAGGTATGCGATCGCGATCGTAAACCCGAATGGGACAGTATCGATATTCATGTAGCCCCAGGCATCTCTGCAATGCAGGCAGCAGCAGCAGCCATTGGTGCGCCCTTGGGGCATGACTTCTGTGCTATTTCCCTCTCTGATATCTTGAAACCTTGGTCTGCGATCGCACAACGAATTACCGCTGCTGCTGAGGCTGATTTTGTGATTGCTTTCTACAATCCTGTTTCCAAAGAGCGCACCTGGCAACTGGCAGAAGCAAGAAATATTTTGCTGCAACATCGCACACCAGATACACCAGTAGTATTAGCACGGAATCTCGGTAGACCAGGACAGACGGTAAAAGCGATCGCACTTGATCAGTTAGCACCAGCAAGCGCTGATATGCGGACAATTATTCTCGTTGGTTCCACAAAAACCAGAACCATCAAGCGTAGCGATGGTAGCATCTGGGTTTATACACCGCGTCGCTATACCTAACAGCTAGTAGGGAACAGGGTTGAAACTCTCTTGATCGGCTAAAAAACTCTAATTTACATAATCGAATTAAACATAACTCTTGTGGGGTGGGCAACATGAGCGCCCAGCTTATGCAATTTAAATATGGGAAATTTTATATGGCTTTGTAGTTTTTGAGCAGAGAACTTGAAACCCAAACCAGAAGCGCTATCAATACTGCTCGCTTTGTGGATTTTTAACTCGGAATTGGGTTTGGGGTAAAGGTTAAAGGGTAAAGGGTAAAGGGTAAAGGGTAAAGGGTAAAGGTTTTTTCTTTCCCCTTCCCCCCGCTCCTTATCCCCTTCTTGGGGCCCCAACTTCCCCTTTTCCCCAAAACCCGACAAGTATTGGAAGCGCTATAGTTCTGCCTCGCAACTCCTAATGCCTAACATCTGGTGAAAAAGGATTGTTTTGACGTAGCAGTGCTACGTCAAAACAAGGGTTATGGGTAACGCATATTTAATTTCTGGAGATATCTAATGACTAATCAACTCGACTGCATCTCGTCCATCGAAATTCTGTAAGTAAACTTTGACAATTTCTTCTTTAGCAGTAGGCAACTTCTTACCAATAAAATCTGGGTGAATTGGTAATTCTCGATGACCCCTATCTACTAATACAGCTAAACGAATCACCTCTGGTCTACCGTAATCGTTAACTGCGTTCAAAGCAGCACGAATTGTCCGTCCTTTGAAAATCACATCATCTACGAGTACAACTGTTTTGCCTGTAAGGTCAAAGGGAATTTCGCTTTTCGTTGGAGTCCGCAATCCAATTTTGTCAAGGTCATCTCGATAAAATGTAATATCCAAAGCGCCGACTGACACGGCTACACCTTCCAGTGTCTCAATTTGACGTGCCAGCAATTCAGCTAATAACACACCTCTGGTATAAATACCAATAAGCACCAGTTGAGATAAATCACGCGTCCTTTCGATAATTTGAGAGGCCAGGCGAGTTAAGGTACGACGGATTTCTTCAGATGAGAGAATTTCAACTACTTTGGCAGACATAGCGAGTCATCAGTTAGGAGTGATAAGTTAAGAGTTAGGAGTTTTTATTCTTAACTTCTAACTCCTAACTCCTAACTTTATATTTATCATTACCGATTTGGGAGCATTAAGAATATAGCGATCGCTATCCCTAACCATAGCAAAAAACAATATCGAGTTAGCTGTAAAGCATTCTGAATAGAAGTTGTAGTAATGGGATAAATAGCATCTCCTAGCAGTGGTTTGTACTTAGCTACCCCACGATACCAATTTGTACCCCCCATTTGCACACCCAAAAAAGCAGCATAGGCGCATTCACTCCAGCCAGAATTGGGACTAGGATCGTTAACTGCATCCCGACGACAAATTCGCCAAAGGTACATCGGTTTACCCGATAACAGTGCTAGAGTCACAACTGTTAGCCGACAAGGTAACCAAGTTAAATAATCTTCTAACCGCGCACAGAACCATCCCAAATAAGTATAGGGTGCTTCTCGGTAGCCTACCATTGAATCAAGGGTACTGCTAGCTTTGTATGCCAAAGCCAAGGGAGTCGGCCCGACAATTGGTATGAAAACACCAACAATTGCATAAAAAAGCGGAGCCATGACCCCATCAGTGGCATTTTCTGCAACCGTTTCTAAAACGGCTCGCGAAATTTCTGCTTGTGAAAGGTTTTGTGTATCTCGACCAACATAATTACTTAAAATCTTCCGAGCTTTCTCCAAATCTCCTGTTGTTAAAGGTTGTAAAACAGCTTCCGCTGCGGCTCGCAAACTTTTGCCAGCAAAACAACTAGCCAAAAGAATGCTATTTACCGCAATTCCTAACAATGGATGAACCAATCTGGCAATTTTAATCATCAAAAAGCCAACAAGCCCGCTACCAATTATCAAGATAATGCCTAGTACAATTCCAGCTAGGCGTTGTGTTAGAGAATTTTGACACAATTGGAGAGAAAATTTGCTCAGGCGAGAAATTACCCACCCCATAACTTGCACTGGATGAGGCCAATCCCAAGGATCGCCAACTAAGTAATCTAAAAATGCAGCAATTATTAAGATATAGATATTATTAGTCATAAGTCACAAGTCTTGGATCAACCAATTTTGGATTTTGGATTTTGAATTTTGGATTGACCCCGACCACGTTAACGTAGCGTTAGCAAGTCATTGAGCGTCGGATTTGAAATTGAGGATTTTTGATTTGTTCCGCCTACGAAAGCGTTGCGAAACGGATTAACAGGCAGGGTATCAACCAAAAAATCTAAAATCTAAAATCTAAAATCTAAAATTCGTAGTCAATATTTGGCTACTGACTCTTGACTAAACCACAAAACTAGCCTCTTCTCCAAGGGAAGCTTGCCAACTACGAGCATCGTAATAAAGGTCTGCCAGAGTAATACTGTACAGAGCTTCTTTGAGCTTTTGGTTGAGTCTCTGCCAAAGGCTAAATGTTACCCAATCTTCAGTTTGTGTCGGTGCTGGGGTGTGATGGGGTAAATGGCTAGTCTCGCCAACTGCTTCTAAAATTTGCCCTATAGATATTTGTGCAGGCTCTCTTGCCAATTGGTATCCGCCAATGCTACCACGAATTGATTTGACTAAAGATGCACGACGCATTTCTATTAGTAGTTTTTCAAGATAAGGAGCTGGGATATCTTGGCGTTTGGCGATCGCTCTCACAGATGCAGGGCCATATCTTGGCTGTAAACTTAAATCTAGCAACGCCTTCACACTATAGTGTCCTCTGGTAGTTAGTTTCATTTTGGTAAGCTTTGTTGTTTATCCTTTGTAAATAACCAATAATCATTGAGCAATGACTAATACTTCTCTATGAGACGCTGCGTCAACGGCAACGCTCAGTAAAAGTTACAAATGACCAATGATTAATGACTAAGGATCAGTTTTGCTTATCATTCTGTGACTCAGTTATCATCTTCAGCAACTAGACAACCTTTTGAGCGTTAGTTTAGAAAACTTAAAACTTATATAGTCTAGCAGTAATTCACAAACTATATATATAGTTATCACTATTGGCAGCATTCTCTAAAATAGATTGTCTTGGCAATATTTGGTAATAGCATAACAATTGTGCATCTGAGTGTAATATACTTGGCTAGGTTGAGATAAAAAACTAAAGGATTATGTTCCTATTAGCTCAACCTCAGCTAAAATAAAATCGATTCAAACACTTCAAACATTCATTTTCGACCTAAGTTGATGCCTAAACTGAAAAAAATTGAACCCCTACTCGGTGAAGAACTGCTCAAAAAAGTCAAAGAGCTAGAAAACGAGAGCAAAGAAGACAAAGCCAAGAAGTGCGGCTACTATACCGTTACCAAAAATGGTATAGAGCGCGTCAATATGATGAAGTTCTTAAATGCCCTAATTGATGCTGAAGGCATTCAGTTGGACAGTACACCCAGCGCTAATGGGCGTGGTGGACGTAGTGCTAGCTATAGAATTAGTGTGCAATCGAATGGTAACTTACTTATAGGTTCAGCTTATACAAAACAGATGAATCTGAAACCAGGAGATGAATTTCTGATCACTTTAGGCAAAAAGCACATTCGCCTAAGACAGGTAGATCCAGAAGATCGGGAAGATGATGAAGCCATAGAAGCCACAGCTTAATAAATTGTCATTAGTCAATTGTCAATTGTCTTTTGTTAAAACCAATGACTAATGACTAATGACTAATGACTAATAGCTATATCTGTGGTAGGTAAAACTGGTAAATAGTGGCGAAGTGCCTTGCGCGTAACTGCTAAATTACAAGTTAATGCAATTTGCTCTTTTTCTAGTAAACCCAAAATGAGATCGGGTTTGTCTCGTGCTATCACTGGTAATTGATGCAAACCTCGAAGACTCATTCGGTCTAAAGCTTCAGATAATAATTCATCTTGCCAGGCATAGAGAATTTCAGTAGTACAAATGTCTATGAGGGTTTGACTGGATAAATTATCTGGAATTTCAGTTAGCGAAGTTGGGTATGTTTGCCAAAGATCGAGGGCACGGTTAATATCTTCTAGAGAGAGTATACCAACTAATTGCTCTGCTTCATCAATTACTAAGGCACTGCGGACGCGATCGCGTGTCATTTCCACAGCTGCATCTAACACCCCAAGAGTTGCAGATAACTTTTTTGGGCAGGGGTACATGGCATCTTCTACCAAAATTTGCTGCACAATTTCTGCTTGTTCATCTTTCAATTCCGAAAGACCAATTTGCTGTAAGTTAGAGTTAGAGTTAAAAGTTGGTTTCATCCTTTCCACTAGCCAAACACTCAAGCCCACAGCTGCCATCAATGGTAAAACGATGCGATAGTCACGGGTTAATTCAAATAGCATTAAAATAGCCGTTAATGGCGCTCTCACACTAGCAGCTAACACTGCTGCCATTCCCACCATTGCATAAGCTGGGGGAGCCGCCATTTGATCGCAAATTGCCGGGAATGCCACAGCCAAAATTTTGGCATAAGCCGATCCAAAAGAAGCACCTAAAAACATTGCTGGTGCAAATAAACCGCCGACGAAACCACTACCTGTACTAATTGCAGTCATCAGTAGCTTCACCACCAACAGCACCACCAACAGATAGAGTGGAAACTCTACATCCTGAAGCATTGCTTCTACAGTTTCATAACCGACACCCAGAATTTGCGGGAATTTCAAAGCAACTGCGCCAATGATTACACCGCCAATAATTGGATGAATCGGCTCAGGAATTAGTCCCAAAAAAGCAAAACCTGGAACCTTCCCAGCAAAGCAGGCTTTTGCCCCCCGAATTGATTGAGTATAAGCCAGAGCAACTAGGCTAGCCCCTAAACCCAAGCCCAGGTAAAGGGGTAATTCTAAGGGGCTGCGAACTTGGTAAACAGGTAAATCAAAAGCAGGTTGTGTCCCCAAACCGATTTGGGCAATCAATGCTGCTACCACCGCCGCTAGTAGCACTACACTGACAGCAGAAGTAGCAAAAGATGTCGCTCCCATCACCACTTCTAGAGCAAAAAATACTCCAGCGATGGGAGCATTAAATCCTGCTGCCAGTCCAGCCGCCGCACCAGCACCTAATAGCAAACGCTGTCGTTCTTGAGATACTTTGAGAATCACAGAGAACAACATCCCAAAATTGGCCCCAATTTCGACACTCGGCCCCTCTGGTCCCAAAGAAGCGCCACTCCCCAAAGAAACAGATGCGGCCAGCATTTTTGTAACTGGTCGTAGTGGTCGCCTAATCTCCGTTCCTTGAGAGGCGGCAATCAGAGATGAAAGTCCAGGGCCAAAGTCTTGAGTGCGCCAACGCATCAAGCCAACAATTAATCCGCCAAGGGTGGGAACGCAGGCTAAAGTCCAAGAACCCCAGACGCCAATTTGACCCATTAAATTTTCTAGCATCAGCTGGTGAATCAGCTGAATTAAATAGTGAAAGGTAACTACACCCATGCCAGTACCACCGCCAATCAGCACCGCTAAAAATAACACGACGGTTTCTGGAGATGGTTGAAAACGATTAATTAGGTGAGCTAAAGGAGTAGAAGGTGTAGGAAAGGCAGGTTGTTCCGTTACCTTCCTCAGTTGAGTGGCAGGCAAGAAAGTCATTGAGAGGCGGGGTAAATGTAAGAAAAAATTTAAATTTTTATCTGTTACTTCTCATTGTGAGCCATTATTTAGCAACCGGACAAGTAGACTTGATTTGCTTGATTTACAAAGCTTTAGCTAAAAATGTCATTGTGCAAAATTTTTGTGGTGAGAATGGTTAAATGGGAGACAATTATTATTTGAGGGTAAGCGATGCTCAGTTTGGGCAACGCCAACACTATTCTTTCTAGAGACAAGAAAGTTTCTGTCGGTTGGGTGGACTCACCTGTAAACATTAACTAGGAGTCATCCTTGCTTAAATCTAGCTATACTCGTGTTGCGACCATTGAGCCATCCTTGGTAGTAATAGAATGTATGTATGGTTTATGCCTGATTTCAGACCATACATTGATCCCAAGTCAGTATAGCTATTGTTATAGAGCGAGTAAATGGACTAGGCGGACGAGGTAAATGAATATACACACTTTTGATAATCATTATGTTACTTGCCCAATTTGCCAAAGAAATGCTACGCCCAAACCAATTAAAACCCGTATGGGCTTGTTTTGCTGTCCCTATTGCCAGGAACGACTAGTAGTTTGCCAAAGTGGTCATTATGTCCGCGATCCGTTTACTTGGAGACAAATGATGATTTCTTCGGCGCTACGTCGGCAAAGCCGACCTTTAGCGAGGATTATCAGAGATTTTGTCCTGCTCAAGCGCCCGATGGTGGCACTGGCTGTAGGAAGTGCGATTTTCTTTGGTGCGATCGCTCTTACTCAAGAAAGGATAAGTTACGATCGCCAAATACTTCCCACAACAGAGAAAGTTAATCAACCAGGAAACAAATCTCAGTAAATGGATTAATTTGGTATAAATCAAATTCTACTTTGATTTTTGTAATATTATAACTAAATACTCCAATAAAACCGTGTCTTGTTCACCCCAAATAGGACACGGTTTTATATTATGTCTACTTAAAGGATTTCCAACAAATAAATTATCCAATCTTGTGAGGTGGGCGAGACTGCTATGCTAGGTCACTACCAATACTGTTCGGTTAAGCATTTTTAACTTGAAATTGGGTTTGGGGAAAAGGTTAAGGGGTAAAGGTTAAAGGTTTTTCTTTTCCCTTTTCCCCTGCCCCTTATCCCCAGAGGGGACCCCACCTTCCCTTTTTCCCCTTAACCGAAAGGTATTGAGGTCACTACAACAATCTCTATGCCCGTACCAGCCACCACCGAATCAGCACAGAGGTTCCTCAGTTGCGTCAACTTTTTCTTTTGCGATCGCTTGACTTTCAAGACAGTCGCTACAAATTTTCAAAACCTACGCAGTATTGGATGTGGTTTAGCTTATTAATTTTCGTAGCTGGCGATCGCAACAATAGTAGATAAAGGTACTTCTGCAAAATATTGTTGCTGAAATTGTTCTTCTCGGACAGCAGCTAAAAATCGGGCAACTGCTGCATCAGCAAGGTTTTCGGCGCTATCGCTTGGATGCCAAGTGATTTGCAAATAATGGTCTTGTCGTTTGACTGTGAACCCGAAATATTTTAAAGCTTTGATGCCGACAAGTAAGGTTTGGTCGCTGATGCCGATTTTCTTTAAAAGTTGTACGCGGGTAACTAGTTGATTTGTGCGACTGAGATATTTGGCAATTCCTACCAGAGTCAGCCAAATTTGATTGGGTGGTTGGTGGTTGGGTTTAGACCAAGCGATCGCTAATTGTTGCTGATTATCAAACCCAGGCGTAGAGCGACTTATCGCCAAACATCGCCGCAACCAGATGCGTAAATCATCCCAATTTGTGGGACAATCTTCAATAAGCGGATAGCTAGGGTTGAGCGAGTGCTGAGTGCTAAGTGCTGAGTGTTCCTGATTCCGTAAGTCTAGGATGAAGGGTGTTAGCGATCGCGAAGCGTTAAGTGCTGAGTTAGCAGAAGGACGCACGGCAATTAATCTGATTTCATAACGTTTTTTGAAGGTGTTGTAGTCTAGTTCTGCTATGCAATCACATCTTCCAATGGGCAATTCATCTTTGTAGTGTCCCCACCATAAACCAGGAAAAGCACTTCTGCTAGAATCATCCCGAATATCAAACTCAGCTTTAATGTACTGTACCTTTTTTCCTTGCCAATCTTGCTGATTGCGATGCCAAGCATTTTCAAACCAGCAGTTTTGAATTAGCAATTTTGGAACAGGATTACCCATTCCACAAGGTTCTAGCAGTTTCAGTTCCAAAAATAACTCTTTCCCCAAGTCTGCAACTGTTACCGTCAAGTCTGCTTGCACAGTTGGCGTTAGGGTTGTACTCCCTAATGATTGGCGCAACTGCTGATTAATCGCCGCTGTAAATAAAGGAATATTTTCCACCAACAAACTTAAACCTGCTGCAAAGGGATGTCCCCCAAAACGGTGTAACAAATGTGCTTGGTCTTTCACCAGTTGGTATAAATCGACAGAATTCACCGAACGGGCAGAACCTCTTGCAAGCAGAGGGGCAGAGGGGCGGAGGGGCAGAGGAGAAAAATTGCCCCCCTGCTCCTCTGCTCCTTCTGTACTTAACAAAATCGTGGGGCGACCTGTTTCTTGTGCTACCTGTCCGGCAACTAAGCCCAATACACCCGCAGGCCATTGGGCATCTTCTAGAACAATGACGCTGGTGGTTGATAAGTCTAATTGGGTGAGTTTTTGCGCTACTTGTGCTTGCACATCTTTTTGTAAAGATTTGCGGCGGGCGTTAGCGAGTTCTGTAACTTCGGCTAGTTCGTTACAACGTTTGACATTCCGACTAGTTAATAATTCCACGCAGAAACTAGCATCACCTTGGATACGACTAACGGCGTTAATTCTTGGGCCCAAACCAAAAGAAATATCTGTGGGGCGATCGCCACTTTTCTGGCATAATTCTAATAATCGCCCTACCCCTGGCCGCCGCCGCGCTGCTGCCGGCTGTTTAAAATCTTCTTGCAGTCGTTGAATTCCCATCTGTGCCAAATAGCGACAATCTCCACTTAACTGCACTAAATCGGCAATTAATCCAACTGCCACTAAATCTAATAAATCTTCTAAGGGATATTTGGCAACATTGGGCAAGCTTTGATACAGTGCTTCCACCAACTTATAAGCTACTGCCACCCCAGAAAGATTAAATAACTGATGTTCCTTGGATAAATAACGAGGATTGATAATCGCTGCAACGGGTGGGCGTTCGGTGGGTAAGGTGTGATGATCTGTAACTATTACATCTATACCTAACTGTTTGGCATAGATAATTTCCTCAAGGTTGGTGCTACCTGTATCGCAAGTAACAATTAATTTGCAACCTTGTTTTGCTAAATAATCAATGCCTTGATTATTAAGTCCGTGGGATTCTTTTAGACGATTGGGAATGTAGTAAATTAACTGGGTATTTTGAGCGAAAAACTGCCCCAATCCATCCCAAAGTACCGATGTGGCGGTAATGCCATCGGCATCGAAGTCTCCCCAAATGGCAATTTTTTCTTTGGTATTGTATGCTTCTTGCAAGCGTGCGATCGCTAAATGCATTTCTTGCCCAAACTCAAAGGCACTTGCTGGCTGATAAGCTTTATAGTTGATAAAAGCTGTTAATTGTTGACGATCTTTAATACCCCGTTGCCACAACAACTGTGCCGCGTATAGTCCACTTGATGCAGGTGTATGCTGTTTCACTGCTTCGATAAACCACTCTGGTGGTTGTTCCGTTGCTGTTATAGTCCACTGCTGTTGTTCTGACATACAAAGAAAGTTAGGAGTTAGAAATTAGGAGTTAAAACTCTTAAAATACGAGAGTGTCTTAAAGCATTGAAGATTGCTGACACAAAATTTTAAATATCTCTAGAAAGTCAAGTAACTAAACTCTTATGACTTAAATATCATCGTACTACAAGACTCCTTGTTTTCCACTCCTCACTCCCTCCACAAGCAGATTTAAGAATCAAATCGAATTACTAAGCTAAAAAACATCTAAATTGCATAATCGAATCAAACATAATTCTTGTGGGGTGAGCAACACGAGTGTCCAGCTTATGCAATTTCAATATAGAACAGCTTATACCTGCAAAGATTCAGCCAGCAGATGGCGGAATCTTTGCCAGACCATATTTTGCAGCAGCAGCCAAAGCGTTTTCGATGTCTGCGGGATTTATGCTAAGTAATTGTGTCCTCTCTGAAACTGGCACACCTATTTCCATAAAAAACTTCCCTAAACCTGCTGGTGTAAACCAGCAAAGTAATTTTGCTGGCTTTGTACCGATATTTGTAAATCTGTGGACTTGACCTTTAGGAGAGTGAAGAAAGGTTCCAGAAATTGCTAATATAATCTTTTAATCAAGCTGAAATTCCAATTCTCCCTCTTGAATATAGAAAGCTTCATCTTCGTGACTATGAATGTGGGCAGGTGTACCGTTTTGTGGCTGAACAGTAATCTCAATTAGCGCATAAACTTGGCCAGTTTCTTCACCTAGCGCTTTAAAGGTATACAAATCCCCAAGTACCCAGTATGAAGAACCTTGTCCTGGTTGCTGTAATATTCCTTGTAAATTTACCGTCATCGTGATTTCCTTGTGAGATGTTTTTTAGGAATTAGGTAATTTGTCGCTCATTAGCCAACCGAAGAGTTACTAATTCATAATCAATACAGCAATTTTTAAGTAATTTTACTATATTCTTCCCCATGATTCATTTTTTAGTTAAGTGAAATTTCTTAGTTTTCCTGTAGGCAAATCGTATATGTCTCTAGTAGAATCTTTCTATCAAACTAGTGAGAGGATGTTTGAAAAGTATTAGGCGAATAGAATTCGCTACTACACAAACTAAGTCCACCTCCGTGGAAAACTTGAAAAATCAAGGGTTTTTAACCCACGGAGGTGGGTCTTGTCTGTATAGCCGCGATTTCTAATCGCCAGGGCTAGTATTAAATTAGACTTTTCAAACAACCTCTGAAGCGTAACTAAATAACCATCCAGTTGATTTTTGAAATTATTTTTAGAACCCATGCAATAGGCATCCATGAGCAAAACCAGTAATGAAGAAATGTTGTTGCACAAGCAAACTTGGCAGCGTGAACGGCAAATAATAGCACGTTTGTCTTCTTTGAACTATCGAACTGGTGAACTGGTTAGCTATTTGCACAACATTGCCTGCGGAGTCAGCGAACTCATTGGAGTCGATTGGACAGTTGTTACCTTTTGCCAAGAGGGGTTTGAAACTGTTCTAGCTAGTAGTCTCGATATGGGCGAAGGCGAACATATTTATTCACTACATGGTTTATTAACTGGTACTGTGATCCAAATGGGTCAATCATTAGCAGTAAAAGATGCTCAGAAATACCCAGAGTATGGACAGGCTCCAGAAGGTTATTGTGCATATTTAGGAACACCATTGCGGACTGCTGAAAATAAGGTGATTGGTACTATCTGTTCTTTTAATCATCTACCACGTGATTTTACAAAAGAAGATATCCAAGTTGTAGAATTGTTTGCTGAACGAGCGGCAACGGCAATTGATAACTATCATCTCTATCAACAACAGTGCCAATTTAATCATATTCTAGAGGCTGAGGTAGAAAAACGCACCGCAGAATTACAAGCAGCCCAAGCCAAGATTTTAGAACAAGAAAGACTTGTAGCTATTGGTGAATTTGCTACCATGATTGTGCATGAAATTCGTAATCCCTTGACTACAATGCTCATGGGATTAAAATACTTCCAAAAAACTATTTTGACTGAATCTGCTCAAGAACGATTAGCGTTGGCATTAAGTGAAGCTAGTCGTTTAGAACGTCTATTGAGTGAAATCTTGCTTTATGCAAAGCCTCAAGTTTTGCAACTTTGTGAATTAGATATAAATGAATTCATTTATGAGTTACTTGGGTGTATTCGTGAAATGCCAGAAGCTCTAGAACGTCAAATTGAATTTATTCCGGCATCGCCTAATGTAAAAATTTTAGGAGATAAGGATAAACTTAAACAAGTATTTATCAACATTCTCCGCAATGCTTGTGAAGCAGTTACAGCAGGAGATATCGTTAAATGGAAAGTAGATTTTTCGGATACAGATAAAGTTTGCATTAATGTCCAAAATAGCGGTGAGCCAATTCCATCAGAAATTCTTACCAAGCTTTTTCAACCATTCTTTTCTACAAAATCTTGTGGCACTGGACTAGGACTTGCTATTTCCAAACGCATTGTCAATGCTCATAATGGAAAACTGTTAATCTCTTCTGACCTCTTGACAGGAACTAATGTGAGTGTTCAATTACCTGTAGTTATTCAATGAAGTTTTGATTGATATAAACGCTAGGTATTTACAAGAATAATATTTCTTACTTTTATTTTTATTTGCCACTTGTGAGTTAAATCACACTCTCAAAATAAATACTAAAATAAAATTATATTTGTGCATAAAATATTACATACAAAATGATGGAATTACTTCAACTAATGTTGGTGCTAGGTACAGTAGTTGGTGTCACAGACGGGAACACGATTTTGGTTAAAGATAATGTAGGACAAACAACTATAGTCAAGTTGGCGTGTATTAATGCACCAGAGGCGACTGACAAACGCTATGCTTTAGCAGCAACACAAAAGCTAAAACAGCTATTACCACTTCAAACTCCTGTCGTGATTAGAAGCACAGAACAAGTCAAAAATGGTCGTCCGGCTGGTGAAGTGTTTGTAGATAATCGGTCAGTAAATCTCCTTTTGGTAGAGTCAGGTAATGCCGTCGTTGACCAAGAATCTTTACAAAATTGCTACGAGAGCAAAACCCAATTTTTAATTGCAGAAGCTAATGCTAAAAATAAGCATTTGGGATTGTGGCAGCAATCAAAATTACAGTTGAAATTCTATGCCAAGTAAGCAGGTGCATTGTCAGTTATGACTAATTGCATCCGCTTAAGTTGGGACAGTTTTGGGATTGCTGTACTTGTTTCATTATTTTAGATTTTCTATATTTATTTTTTGTCAATAAATAAGTGGACAAGAGTAAATCAAAGTAAAAATCTTAAGATTATTGAGTAGTGTTTTAAGAACATTACTCAATACGCTTGGTTTTGTGAAAAATTGTAGGCTGGGTGAAGCAAAGCGAAACCCAACAAAGCTATGAAAATGTTGGGTTTCGTTCCTTATAGTGATTTTCATTTAGATGCCGTACAACATTATATGGCGAGGTGTAGGGTGTATCTCACTAGTTCGGAAAACGCTATATTTATTCACTCACTTACTTAGTTGCATTTTTAATATCACCAATCAATTCATCAATCCTTGATTGAGTAGTGTTCCAAGAACACATAAAACGTACCCCTCCAACACCAATAAATGTGTAAAACTGCCAATTCTTGGCTTTTAAGCTGTGAATGACTTCTTGAGGTAATTTTACAAACACGGCGTTGGCTTCTCTAGGAAACATCAAATCAATGCCTTCTATGTTTAATAGTTGATTTTCTAAGTATTCAGCACATTGATTAGCATGTCTGGCATTTTTTAGCCAAGCACCAGTTTCTAATAAACCCAACCAGGGGGCAGAAATAAACCGCATTTTTGAGGCTAACTGACCTGCTTGCTTACATCGATAATCAAAATCCTCTGCTAGCGCTTTGTTGAAAAAAAGAATGGCTTCACCTAATGCCATTCCATTCTTTGTGCCACAAAAACACAATACATCTACTCCAGCTTTCCAGGTAATTTCAGCAGGGCTTTTATCCATAGCGGCAACTGCATTTGCGAAACGAGCGCCATCCATGTGAATCTTTAAGTTATATTTATTCGCAACTTTTTTAATACTTAAAAGTTCTTCAATAGAATATAAAGTTCCTAATTCAGTTGCTTGTGTAATGCTAATAACTTTAGGTTTTGGATAATGAATATCAGTGCGTCTTGTGACAATTGACTCTATAGATTCTGATGTTAATTTGCCATATTTACCTTGAGCTAGTAGCAGTTTAGAGCCATTAGAAGCAAATTCAGGTGCGCCACATTCATCTGTTTCTATATGAGATGTCTCATGACAAATGACGCTGTGATATGACTGACAAAGAGCAGCTAAAGATAAAGAATTTGCGGCTGTACCGTTAAAAGTAAAAAATACTTCACAATCAATTTCAAAGAGTTTCCGAAAATAATCTGATGCTTTTTGAGTCCATTCATCATTTCCATAAGCTGGAACGCTACCTTGATTTGCCCTAATCATATATTCCAGCGCTTCAGGACAGATACCAGAGGAATTATCACTTGCAAACTGTTCTAATTGGCTACTCATAATTATTTTTAAAAGCAATTATTACAATACTAGTGAATAATTTCGACTTTGCCAACTCTAAATATTGGCGTAAATATTATCAATCTCTCACATTATCTAATAACTCTGCCAATTACAATATTTTATATTTTATATATATTATTGAGAATATCATTTAGTCCACCGTAGTTTTTTTTTTAAATTTGATATTGCCAGAAGTTTAGTTAGCAATAATTATTCAGTGAAAAATTAGTGAAGACACATGTTTTGACTTAAAATTAAAAAATTATTAAAGCTCAGTTTACAAATTTAATTTGATTATTATATCTTGCATCAACCTGTTAGCTAGGTTGTTATATAGTAGCTTTTATCTAATTGGTTTTAACATGAAGTAGTATATCGATACGATTAAATGACTTTGCTGATGTCTATATAAAACTGGAATATTATTTGCATATCACTGAGATGTTTAATTACTACGGTGTATTCGTCAGGCTTGTGTTGAGGTATTTTGAGACGTTAAATATCGCAAAGAACTAAATATTATGCTAAAAAAATAAAGTTTGCTAATCAGAATGCTAATCGTGTACTTATAATGTAAGATACAAAGCCCTACTAATAATTATGACATCAGTATTGGGCAGATTTGTCCTTTGTTAGTTCTCAGTAGTCATTTGTTTATTTTCTACTGACCAATGACCAATGACCAATGACTAATAACTAATGAGTGAACCATTGATTGAACTGAAAGGTGTTTCTAAGTCCTTTGGTAGCCATAAAGTTCTAGATAATGTAGACTTGACTATCTACCGAGGAGAAGCACTGGGGATTATTGGCCCATCGGGGACTGGAAAATCAACAATTTTACGAGTAATGGCGGGGTTACTTAGTCCCGATGAAGGAGAAATTTATGTCCAAGGAGTGCGGCGAGACGGTTTGATTGAGGATGGTGGCCAGCAGGTTGGCATTGGTATGGTGTTTCAGCAGGCAGCGCTATTTGATTCGCTGACGGTGGAGGAGAATGTCGGATTTCTACTTTATCAAAATTCAAAGCTGCCGCGATCGCGCATCCGAAATTTGGTAGAAGAAAAACTAGAGATGGTAGGTTTACCGGCAATAGGCCACCTCTACCCATCCGAACTTTCCGGAGGAATGCGAAAACGGGTAAGTTTTGCCCGTGCAATTATGTCTAACCCCGATAGTCCCACCGAAGGGCCAGAAGTTCTATTGTACGACGAACCAACAGCCGGACTCGATCCCATCGCCTCAACAGTAATCGAAGACTTAATCCGCCATTTGCAATGTTTACATGGGGTTTGTAGTACTTATGCTGTTGTTACCCACCAAGATAGTACTATCCGCCGTACAGCTGATAGACTTATATTTCTCTATGAAGGTAGGGTGCAGTGGCAGGGTACAGTTAGTGAAATATACAACACAGAAAATCCTTTGATCAAACAATTTATCAGTGGAAGTGTTCAAGGCCCGATTAAAGTTGCTGGGTAGAAATTTAAAAGTGAGAAGTCAAGAGTAATGAGTAATGAGTAATGAGTGAGAAGTTAAATTCCTAAATCCTAAATCCTAATTAGTTGTTGGTTGTTGGTGGAGGCAAAAAAATGCGAGGTCTTATGACAAGCCGCTTCGCTTCTATGCGAACATTTAGAGAAGGTTCTGTAGGGTTACTACTCTTGCTAGGACTAGGGGTATTTGGATTACTTTTTCTGTGGTTAAATAGATTCACCGCTGCTGGTCGTTCATACAAAATTATTGTGGAATTTGCCAACGCTGGCGGAATGCAAAAGGGAGCAGCAGTCCGCTATCGTGGCGTTAAGGTAGGAACTATTTCTCAAGTTCGACCAGGGCCAAATGCCATTGATGTAGAGATTGAAATTGCCCAAACTGACCTAATTATCCCCCGGAATGTAGTGGTGGAAGCTAATCAAAGCGGGTTAATTAGCGAAAGTATTATCGACATCAAACCAAAATCAACCTTACCTACTGGGGTTGTGCTTGCTAAACCCCTAGATAAAAGTTGTGATAATAGTCTCATAGTCTGTAATGGTTCTCGGTTACAAGGTCAGGTTGGCATCAGTGTTGATGAACTAATTCGCAGTTCAACTGACCTCGCTGCTGCATACAATAACCCAAAATTTTATAGAAATGTCAATCGGGTTCTAGAAAGTACCACAGGCGCAGCATCAAGTTTTACAGAATTAAGCCAGGATCTCCGAGGTTTAACTAAAAGCTTACAACAACAACTTACCACCTTTTCCGACACGGCTAATTCTGTGCAACGGGCAACAAACCAACTTAATACATCCGCCAATCAAACAGTAAATAAATTCGGTGCAACTGCAACTCAAGCTAATCAGTTGCTAAAGAACCTAGATAATTTGTTGACAACAAATCGTTCGACGCTGGTTGGTGCTTTGAACAATATCACTGAAACCAGTAACCAACTGCGTGTTACAGTCAGTAGCTTATCACCATCTGTCAATCGATTGACTCAAGGAGAATTACTCAACAATTTAGAAACTCTATCCGCAAATGCAGCCCAAGCCTCAGCTAATTTACGCGATGCTTCTAAAACTTTAAACGATCCAAAGAATGTGGTGCTGCTGCAACAAACTTTAGATTCAGCACGAGTAACCTTTGAAAATACTCAAAAAATTACATCTGATTTAGATGAATTGACAGGAGATCCTAAATTCCGTAAAAATCTGCTGCAATTGGTGAATGGTTTAAGTGGTTTAGTCTCTTCTACACAACAGATGCAGCAACAAGTGCAGGTTGCCACTACTCTAGATTCGGTAAAAGCTGCGGTGAGCAAACCAAAGAATCTAGTTCCTACCTCAGCACCAACCCAACAGGCGATGTCTAATGACAAATCTTTACCTGTCTACGTAACTAATCCCTCACCTGCTAATTTTGCAAGTAGTGACATCAGCCCTCAAGCAAGTCCCAGTCCGTCTATCCCTAACTTATCCCAAGAAGACCTTTTGAAGCAACTACGAGAGTATGGCAAACAACGGGAGCAACTGGAGACGGGGAAAGAGGAAGTACAGGTTGACAATTTTAAGTAAGATATTATACCAGCTAATTAGTTGTGAGGTTGGCTTGAGGAACGAAACCAAACATTTCCAGGGCTTTGTTGGGTTGCGCTTTGCTTCACCCAACCTACAATTTTTCTTAACTGGATTTAGATCGCCGACTTTTGCTTAAGTAAGTAAATGATCTCGTAAAAAAATCTCCAAAATTAGCGGCGCACTTGCATAAGAATCCAGCAAGCTGATGGGTACACTAACTCTAATAAAGTGACTGGGACAGCATTAACCCACTTTTGAGGAGTACCCAAATTATGCTCACGCTTTCCGGCTATCAAATTATTGAACAAATCTACGAAAGCAGCAATTCTCTGATATATCGAGGCTACCGGGAAGCCGATAATCAACCTGTAATTCTCAAAACCCTGCGAGATGTTTATCCCTCGCCAGAACGCATTGCTTGTTACCAGCGTGAATATGACATTATCCACAATCTCCATCTCACAGGAGTTGTTCAAGTTTACGCTTTGGAAATTCATCAACAACGACCAGTTTTAGTATTAGAAGACTTCGGCGGTAGTTCTTTAGCTCAATTGCAACTAGCTGGAGAAATCGAGTTAGAACAGTTTCTTTTATTGAGTATTTTTATTGTCGAAAGCCTCAGACAAATCCACACTGCTAACATTATCCACAAAGATATTAACCCCTCAAATATTGTTTTTAATCCCAATACTAGACAGATAAAAATTATCGATTTTGGTATTTCCACAGTTTTGTCACGAGAAACCCAATCATTTAAAAATCCCAATGTTCTAGAAGGCACTATTAGCTACATTTCTCCTGAGCAAACGGGGCGAATGAATCGAGCAATTGACTATCGCAGCGATTTTTATTCTTTAGGAGTAACTTTCTATAAGTTACTAACAGGAGAAGTGCCATTTTTAGGGGATGATTCTCTAGCGTTAATTCATTGCCATATTGCAAAACAACCACCACTTTTAAGGGACAAAAAAGAGATTCCCCAAGTGCTATGTGAGATTGTGATGAAACTGATGGCGAAGAATGCAGAAGACCGCTATCAGTCTACTTCTGGAATTCAGGCAGATTTAGAACAATGCTTGCATCAACTGCAAAGCAATGGGAAAATCGATGTCTTTCCGTTGGCTAGTCAGGATGTCTCCGATCGCTTTATAATTCCGCAAAAGCTCTATGGACGAGAACCAGAATTAGAGACGCTATTGGCGGCTTTCGATCGCATCATCAATGGTACAAATAAACTAATGCTGGTTGCAGGCTATTCTGGAGTCGGCAAATCAGCTTTAGTAAATGAGGTTCATAAACCCATTACAGCCAAACGTGGCAATTTTATCACTGGTAAATATGACCAGTATCAACGTAATATTCCTTACTACGCCATTTCTCAAGCATTCAATGACCTGTGTAATCAATTATTGACTGAAAGTGAATCTGTTTTAAAACAATGGCAAGAAAAAATATTAGCTTCTGTTGGCAATAACGGACAGGTTTTAATTGATGTCATTCCCAAGTTAAAATTGGTGATTGGCGAACAACCTCCTGTAGCTAAAGTAGGCGGACAAGAAGCCCAAAACCGTTTCAATCTGGTCTTTCAAAACTTTATCAAGGCGATTTGTCAGGCTGAACATCCCCTCGTTTTATTCGTTGATGACTTGCAATGGGCTGATAGTGCTTCGCTAAAACTGCTGAAGATTATTTTAAGCGATCGCAACATTCAAAATCTACTCATTATTGGAGCTTATCGAGATAATGAAGTCGATGTAACTCACCCTTTGGCGATGAGTTTAGACGAAATTAAAAATGATGGGGGAATTGTATCTGAGATTAATCTCAAAAACCTCACTTCCAAAGATGTGAATGCTTTAATTGCCGAAACACTGTCAGTTTCAACTATCCTAACTCAAGCATTAACTAATTTGGTTTGTGAAAAAACTCAAGGTAATGCTTTCTTTACTGCTGAGTTTTTGAAATCCCTTTATACAGAAAAATTACTCAGCTTTGACTATATAGAAAAAAAATGGCATTGGGATTTAGAACAAATTGAAACCAAAGACATTACTGATAATGTTGTGGAATTAATGACGAGTAAAATTGTCAACTTAGCAGCAAACACCCAAAAAATCTTACAGTTGGCTGCTTGTATTGGCAATAAATTTGATTTATCTACATTGGTAGTGATTTCTCAGCAATCAGCCAAGCAAGTTTTAGATGATTTATTACCAGCACTCAAAGAAGGCTTAATTGTTATATCAAATAATCAATATTATCTGAGACTATTGAGAGACGATAAAAAAGCTGCTGATATTAATTGTAAATTCCAGCACGATCGCGTCCAGCAAGCAGCTTATCTTCTCATTTCTGAAGAGAACAAACAAGCAACTCACTTAACAATTGGGCGACTGATGTTGAGCAACGCCTCAGCAGTAGATCGAGAAGATAAAATTTTTGAAATTGTTAATCAATTAAATATTGGTGCAGAGTTGATTGACACTCAAAATGAACGAAATGAATTAGCTAATTTGAATTTATTGGCGGGACGTAAAGCTAAGGCAGCAGCTGCTTACGAGGCGGCTATGGGATATTTTTCAGCCGGAATTAAATTACTAACAACTGACTGTTGGCAAACAAACTATGACCTTACCTTGCCATTATTTGAGTCAGCAACAGAAGCAGCATTTGTGTACGGTGACTTCGCCCAAATGAATAGATGGATAAAGGAAGTACTACAAAATGCTCAAACTTTCTTGGATAAGATAAAAGTTTATGAGATCGCAATCCAAGCATTTTCAATCCAGAACCAATTGCAAGGTGCGATCGCAACTGGTCTAGAAGTGTTACAAGCCTTGGGAATTCAATTTCCCTCTGTTCTGAGTCCCTTAGAACTAAACAAAGTGCTACAGCAAACAACAGATCGTTTAGCAGAAAGGGAAGTCAAAGACCTAATCAACTTGCCCCAAATGCAAGAAGCCAAGCACCTAGCAGGAATGCAAATTCTTTCCAGCATCATGTCACCTGCCTTTCGGGGAGGAAATGAAATACTCCCATTCCTTGTTTTAGAGATGGTGAATTTATCTCTGGAACATGGCAATACGGCACTATCAACAGTTGGCTATGTGATGTACGGTTTAATTCTCTGCGGAGCCTTGGAAGAAATTACATTGGGCTATCAATTTGGTCAACTTGCTTTGAAGCTGTTAGAACTTTACGATGCTCGATATCTCGAATGTCACATCAACTTCGTCTTTAATGTTACTATCTGCCATTGGCAACAACCAGTCCAGAAAACCATCAAGCCCTTAAAACAAGCCTATCAAATTGGTAGAGACCGAGGAGATATCCAATTTTCCGGTATGTGTGCAGCTTATGACAGCGCACATTCTTGGATCTGTGGAGAAAACTTAGTGGAAGTTGAACGGCAAATAGCTAGCTACGATCATGCTCTCCGTCAAGTTCAGAACAAAATGGCTCTGGAGTATCTAGCTATTTATTGGCAGTTAACCTTAAATCTGCTAGAGGCAACTGAAAACACTTGTCTTTTAAGTGGAGCAGCTTATCGGGAGGAGCAAATGCTACCCTGGCATGAGCAAGTTAACGATCGCACTGGTTTGGCGCATATATATTGCTCAAAGCTTTTTCTCTGCTATCTTTTCCAAGATTTCCCGCAAGCCGCAGTCAATGCTCACAAGTTGGAAAAGTATCTAAATGCAGTAATGGGAACCATAATCGTAGCACTTTTCAATTTTTATGATTCTCTGACAGCCTTAGCTTTATATACTGATGCCCCACAAGCAAGCTTATTAGAAAAAGTCACAACAAATCAAGCCCAAATGCAGAATTGGGCGAACTATGCGCCGACAAATTTCTTACACAAATTTTATTTAGTGGAAGCGGAACGGTATCGCATCTTAGGGCAAAAAGCTGAAGCCATAGAGATGTACGATCGCGCGATCGCCCAAGCGACAGAACATCAATATCTCAACGAACAAGCCCTCAGCTATGAACTCGCTGCTAGATTTTATCTGCAATGGGGTAAAGAAAAAATTGCCCAAGATTACCTATTTAATGCCCACTATGCCTACACTCGTTGGGGTGCGAAAGCTAAAGTAGAAGATTTAGAAAAACGCTATCCCCAATTTTTCACCCAAGCTCAAATAAACTCTCAATTTCCAACCTCTAAAATCACCTCCACTAGTACCACCCTATCAACTTCCTTAGATTTAAACAGTGTTATCAAAGCCTCCCACGTTCTGGGACGAGAAATTAAGCTCGATACTTTGTTAACAAAACTGATGACAATCGTCATCGAAAATGCTGGGGCAGAAAAGGGTTATTTACTACTTAGCCAAGAGGCAGAATGGCAAATTAGAGCATCAGGAACAATTGACTCAAATACAGTTAAAGTTACTGAAACTATCTCTATCAAAACCCTCAATAAACCAATATTATCTAATGCTATTGTCGATTACGTTGCCCGGACTAAAGATAGTGTGGTATTAAATGATGCGGTTAACGAAGGCAACTTCACTCGTGATGTTTACATTCATCAACAGCAACCTAAATCTATTTTGTGTTTTCCTCTCCTAAATCAAGGCAATTTAATTGGGATTGTTTATTTAGAAAACAATCTGACAACTGGAGCCTTTACACCAGAACGAATGGAAGTTCTAAATTTGCTTTCTTCTCAAGCTGCCATCTCTATCGAAAATGCTACTCTCTACAACACTCTAGAAGAAAAAGTAGCCGAACGAACTCAAGAATTGTCTCAAGCTATAGAAGACCTCAAAACTACCCAAAAGCAACTGGTAGAATCTGAGAAAATGGCGGCTTTGGGTGGTCTTGTGGCTGGAGTTGCCCATGAAATCAATACACCTGTGGGCACTAGTATCACCGTTGCTTCTACATTAGCTGATGAAACGCGATCGCTAATTACGGCTGTTGAACAAGGTCAATTAAAACGCTCAGTTTTAAATAACTATTTGGAAATTGCCAAAGAAAGTACTGAACTGCTTTTAAGCAACCTCAATCGTGCGGGAGAACTGGTACAAAGCTTCAAGCAAGTAGCTGTAGATCAGACTAGTTTGGAACAACGGACATTTTTAGTCAAGCAGTATTTGGAAGAAATT
Organism: Nostoc sp. C052; assembly: GCF_013393905.1. Taxonomy (GTDB): domain Bacteria; phylum Cyanobacteriota; class Cyanobacteriia; order Cyanobacteriales; family Nostocaceae; genus Nostoc. The sequence continues at coordinate 7,664,101 of NZ_CP040272.1, read as the reverse complement.
GTCACCAGCTTAACTCCCAAACTCAAACAAGCTTCCCATACCCTGACTGTGACAGGAGATGAAACTGTTAGAATCAACAGCTATCCTGGGGCTTTGGCGCAAATTATCACCAACTTAGTGATGAACTCCCTGAATCATGGCTATCAACTTCACGAATCAGGACAGTTGCGAATTGAGGTGAAACAAGAAAGTGAGTGCGTTGTGATTCAATATAGCGATGATGGTTGCGGCATTCCGCAAGAAAACTTAAACAAAATTTTTGAGCCTTTCTTCACCACTGCTAGGCATCAAGGAGGCAGTGGTTTAGGTCTGCATATAGTCTATAACTTAGTTACTCAAAAGCTACAAGGAACAATTGATGTTGACAGTGAGCTAGAAAAGGGAACCATATTTACAGTGACATTACCTCTGTCCACAAACTATTAAGTTTTCTTGTTCTTTTTCACAAAGTTGGTTGACAATGCTTAATTCTACCCGTATATCTCTCTTACAAACAGATGATGAAGTCTTGGTGTTTGAAGACGATCGAGAGCAGATAAGTGATACAACTCAATTAACTCCATTGGATGTAGAAAGCCAGGGACAAGAGGCTTCTGAAGCTTGGAAAATGATGATTGTGGATGATGATGTTGAAGTCCACCAAGCAACCAAACTAGCTTTGAGAAGTTTTATTTTTGAGGGCAAACCTTTAACTTTTATTTCGGCTTTTTCGGGAATAGAAGCGAAAAAGCTGATTGCAGTTCACCCAGATACCGCATTTATTTTATTAGATGTGGTGATGGAAACTAATGATGCTGGGTTAAGGGTGGTTAAGTATATTCGGGAGGAGTTGAAAAACCAGATTGTGCGGGTGATTTTACGCACAGGACAGCCGGGAGATGCGCCCGAAGAATCAGTGATTTTGAATTATGACATCAATGATTATAAGTTGAAGGTTGAATTAACTCGCCAAAAGTTAATTACAACTGCGATCGCGGCTTTAAGGTCATATCGCGATTTAATCACCATAGAAAAACAATCAGCACAATTAACTCAAGTATTACACGACCTGCAAGAGACACAATACAATCTCATCCAAAATGAAAAAATGTCGGCACTGGGCAACCTCGTTACAGCCATTGCCCACGAAATTAATAACCCAATTAATTTTATTGCAGGCAACTTAAAACCTGCACAGGACTACATTCACGATTTATTAGCACTAATTGACCTTTATCGGCAAAGGTTTCCCGATCCGGGAGCAGAAATTGAAGAAGCGATCGCCACAATCGATTTAGACTATCTCCAAGAAGATTTACCCAAACTTATCTCGTCCTTGAAAGAAGGTAGCGATCGCATTCGTGGCATCAGCGCCAGTCTCCGCACCTTCTCTAGAGGAGATAGCGATCGCAAGGTTCATTTTAATATTCATGAAGGTATTGAAAGCACATTACTTATCCTCAAGCACCGAATCAAAGCCAATGAGCATCGCCCTGCTATTGAAGTAATCAAAAATTACGGGCAAATACCTCAAATAGAATGCTTTCCGGGGCAACTCAACCAAGTTTTTATGAATCTGATCGCCAACGCCATTGATGCTTTAGAAGAATCTAATAAAGGGCGTAGTTTCCAACAAATTAAAGACAATCCCAATCGTCTCACAATTACCACCGCTTTGTCTGAAGATCGGCATCACGTTTCGATCCGAATGCAAGACAATGGCGAGGGAATGTCCGAAAATGTCAAGCAAAAACTGTTTGGTTATTTATTTACCACCAAACCAGTAGGTAAAGGCACTGGTTTAGGATTAACAATTTCCCGGCAAATTATAGAAGAAAAACACGGTGGACAACTCACAGTGACATCTGAGTTAGGCAAAGGCACAGAATTAGCGATCGTCATTCCAGTGGCGGCTGGGGATTAGGCATTGGGGCCCCACCTTCCCCAGTCCCCAATCCCCTAATTCCAATCTTGTTCATCTTTCTTACCGCGACTTTTGTAAATTCCTCCCAAATCGTGGATTTGACGAGTTTTCTCAAAAAGCTCGGTTTCGCTCAAACCCCACTGTTGCAAGACTTTATCTAAGTCTTTTTGGATGTCTCTGGCCCCTGGAAACCCTTGATAACGCATTCGCAGTCTAGCCAATTCTGCTAAGTTATAGTCTGTTGCCTCTTGAGCGAGTAATATATCAATAAGGGGGCGATCGCGGTTATAAAGTGGATGTTGTTGATCTTTACCAGTCGTTGCTTCAGTCATTGTCAGTCCTGAGTGTCTAATGTTAAGTTCTGAGTTTTAAGTTTAGCTGACAGTGGAAAACAGGGCAGGCAAAAGAAAATTGTCAAATACCGAAAACTTAACTGTCAACTTTGTAACTCATTACTTCCTCCATACTCCACTCAGCATTCCTATTAGACGGCAAGTACACCTGATGTCTTACGGCTCTCACCACTGCCACTTAACTTTAAATAAAGTTACATTAGTCCTTAAGAAAATACAAAAAACTTTAGATGAGGGTGAATTTTATCTCACCCAAAGTCCAAGCAGCGAGGGAGCAATAACCCATTATGTTTGAACACTTCACTTCCGAAGCCATTAGAGTAATTATGTTAGCTCAGGAGGAAGCACGTCGCCTGGGACATAACTTCGTAGGAACTGAGCAAATTCTCCTGGGTTTGATGGGAGAAGGAACTGGGGTTGCTGCTAAAGTGCTGGCCGAATTAGGCGTTACCCTCAAAGATGCACGTCGCGAGGTAGAAAAAATTATTGGTAGGGGTTCTGGCTTTGTACCACCAGAAATTCCTTTTACTCCTAAAGTAAAAAGCCTCTTCGAGCAATCGTTTAAAGAAGCTCACAGTTTGGGACAGAATTACATTAATACTGAACACTTACTCTTAGGATTAACTGAGGCTGGTGAAGGTGTCGCCGCTAAAGTACTGCAAAATCTAGGGGTTGACTTCAAGAGTGTCCGCAGTGCCATCGTTCGCCGTTTGGGTGAAAATTCGCCAGCTTTCGCTGGTAGTAGTGGTAGTCAAAAGCGCACCCAACCGTTAACGATGGAAGAGTACGGCAGAAATTTGACCAAATTAGCCCAAGAAGGCAGACTCGACCCCGTAGTTGGTCGCCAAAAGGAAATTGAGCGGGCGATTCAAATTCTCGGTCGCCGCACTAAGAATAACCCAGTATTGATTGGAGAACCAGGAGTTGGTAAAACTGCGATCGCAGAAGGTCTAGCTCAACGGATCATCAACCAGGATGTTCCCGAAACCTTACAGAATAAGCAAGTTATCAGCCTCGATATGGGGTCATTGGTAGCTGGAACTCGCTTCCGTGGCGATTTTGAAGAACGCATCAAAAAAGTCGTAGAAGAAGTCCGCACTGTGGGCAATATCATCCTGGTAATTGATGAAATTCACACCTTGGTTGGTGCTGGTGGTACGGAAGGCGGCTTAGATGCAGCCAACATCCTTAAACCTGCCTTAGCAAGAGGTGAACTTCAGTGCATCGGCGCAACTACCCTTGACGAGTATCGGAAGCATATCGAGCGTGATGCCGCCCTAGAGCGTCGTTTCCAACCGATTAAGGTCGGAGAACCCTCAGTAGAGGAAACCGTACAAATTCTCTACGGCTTGCGCGGTGCTTATGAACAACACCACAAAGTCACAATTTTGGATGCAGCACTAGTTGCAGCCGCAGAATTATCAGACCGCTATATTAGCGATCGCTTCTTGCCCGATAAGGCAATAGACTTGATTGATGAAGCTGGTTCTCGCGTTCGTCTGCGGAACTCCCAAAGTTCTCCCAATAAAGAACTCAAGCGTGAACTCGCTGGCATTACCAAAGAAAAAGAAGCAGCAGTCAGAGTCCAAGATTTTGACAAAGCTACACAACTACGTGACCAAGAGTTGAAACTTGCAGAACAACTGCAAGCAACGTTTACACAAAACGAGCAACCTGTCAACTCAACTGTAGTTGACGAAGAAGATATCGCCCAAATCGTTGCCTCTTGGACTGGCGTACCAGTTAACAAACTCACTGAATCTGAGTCAGAGTTGCTTCTACACCTAGAAGACACTCTGCACCAGCGACTCATTGGACAAGAGCAAGCAGTCACGGCTGTATCTCGCGGTATCCGTCGCGCCCGCGTTGGTTTAAAAAATCCCAATCGTCCCATTGCCAGCTTTATCTTCTCTGGGCCTACTGGAGTCGGTAAGACAGAATTGGCGAAGGCATTAGCTGCCTACTTCTTCGGTGCGGAAGACTCGATGATTCGGCTAGATATGTCCGAATACATGGAAAGCCACACTGTCGCCAAGCTCATCGGTTCGCCTCCTGGTTATGTCGGATACGACGAAGGCGGACAACTTACAGAAGCCGTGCGGCGGAAACCCTACTCAGTGCTGCTATTCGACGAAATCGAAAAAGCGCACCCCGATGTATTCAATATGCTGCTGCAACTCTTGGATGACGGTCATCTTACCGATGCCAAAGGTCGGAAAGTAGACTTCAAGAACACGCTGATCATTTTGACTTCTAACATCGGTTCCAAGGTAATTGAAAAAGGTGGTAGCGGCTTAGGCTTTGACTTCGACACTCAAGCCGACGCTAGTTATAACCGCATCCGCACCTTGGTAAATGAGGAATTGAAAGCTTACTTCCGTCCAGAGTTCCTCAACCGCCTCGATGAGATTATCGTCTTCACCCAGCTTTCCAAGAATGAAGTTAAGCAAATCGCCGAAATTATGCTCCGCGATGTTGCTAGCCGCTTGACAGAAAGGGGAATTATCCTAGAAGTTAGCGATCGCTTCAAAGAGCTTGTGGTACAAGAAGGTTATAACCCCAGCTATGGCGCTAGACCATTACGCCGGGCAATTATGCGCCTCCTCGAAGATTCTCTGGCTGAAGCAATGCTGTCTGGTGAAATTACAGATGGAGACACAGCCCTTATCGATGTTGATGATGACTCTCAAGTGAGAGTACTAAAATCAGAAAAACGAGAGTTACTGTTGGCAAGTGCTGGCTAATTTTATACCCGATCGCTTTTTGCTGTAATATTTGAGAAACACCTAGCCTTTTACTTAAGTAGAGGCACTAACAGGGGCATCTCCGACAAACATTAAGTGAAATGGTATTATTTCTCACCCCTAGTAGGAATGCTGGGGGCTTTTTTATGTAATAGACATTCTCCGAAAACGAATGTAGAGACGTAGCAGTGCTACGTCTCTACAAGGGTTATGGGTAACGCATATTTAATTTCTGGAGATGTCTAGTTCCTTTTGAGTGGGCAATATTCACCTACCCACAGTTGTAACTCATTACAATATTGATTCCTCTGGCAACAATTCTGACGCGGCTTCATCCTTACCCACTTTACTAGAATTACCAGATGTAGAAAAACCATCTGCGACATCTTTGATAAAACCAGATACAGGTACAGCAACTAGCAAACCCAAGACTCCACCAATATTGGTGCCGACAAGCAAGGCAATTAATACCCATATCGGTCTAAGTCCAGTAAATTTACCTAATAAACGTGGTGCGATCGCCTGATCGATTAACTGGTCAATGACAACAGCTACCGCAAAAACTTTTGCTGCTAGCCAAAAGTCGTGTGTAGCTATTATAAAAGTAATTACAATCAAACTGACAACATCACCAAAGGGAATTAAGCTCAAAACCCCAACCGCCAAACCAAAAAGTAAACCAAACTGGACTTGAAAACCTAAAAACAATAATGTTACTGAAACACCCATCAGCAAAGCCAAAGTTACCTGACCAATCAAGTAATTTTGGAAGTTTTGCTGAATAGACTGGCTTACCTTCTGAGCAAAATTTCCCGGCAACTTCTTAAATATTCCCTGCCAAATTCTTGGCCCATCTAACAACAGGTAAAAAGTCAACACTACTGTGATTAATGATTCAGAAATACTATCAATAGTATCTATAATAATGCTTAAAAGTTTATCTGAAACAAACTCTAATTCATTGGGCAATTTGTTAGTTATCTGTGTTAATAACTGACTGAAATTTACATTTATTTTGTGTCTCAAAAACCAATCATTTACAATCTGAAGTTTTTCTTCGCTAGAATCAATCCATTGGGGAAAAACTTTAACCATTTCATTAAATTGCTCTAAAACAATGGGCCCTAAAGTTATACCCAAAGCAACAACAATTACTAATGCTAATATAAAAACTAACGCTACTGCATAGCCGCGTTTAACTCCACCCCGTTGAAGAATTGAAACAGGATAGTTTAAAATGAATGCAAGCAAAGTAGCCAAGACAAGAATTGTCACAACAGGTTGAAGATTTTTAACCAGCAAAAATGCTAGCCAACCATTGAGAAACACAAGAGGAAATAGCAGCGTAAAAATTAACCATCTCAGTAGTTGATTCAGTGAAATGTTCATAATTAATTTAAAAATCAAAATTATTCTAGTTACCAGATTGAACCAAGTAATTAAATATGCTCAACAGGAAGTAGACAAGAAAATCTTCCCCCATTCCCTAATCTCTAATCCCCATTATTCCAATTACTAACTTTCAGCAAAAGCTAAAAATTGCTCCTCATTTATTCGCCCTGCTTGATATAAAGTATTAGTAATTTCTGAAATAGTTAAAACCGCATGACTGCGATAACCATTTTGCTGTAATCTATCTTTCACCCCCTGTTCATGGTCAATAAATACTACAATATCATCAACCTTTAATCCTGCTGATTCTAACTTTCCTGCCCCTTCCATGACGCTTTTGCCGCTGATGAGAATATCATCAACCACTACAACCGTTTCGCCAGGATGAAAGTTACCCTCAATGACTCTCCGAGTTCCATGTGCCTTCACCTCTTTACGAGGGAAAATCATTGGACAATGAAGACGCAAAGCTAAACCAGTCGCAGTCGGTAAAGAACCATAGGGAATACCTGCTAACCTATCAAAACTAAGATTTTTCAAAATATCCTCATAAGCTGTGAGAACTTGATTAAAAACTTGGGGATTGGAAATAATTTTGCGTAAGTCGATGTAATAAGGAAATATCGCTCCTGACGCTTGGACAAAGCTGCCAAACATAATACAGTCAATGTCATAAAGTTGTAAAATTAAGTCTTGTTGGGGATGCTGATTTAGCAAGCAAACATCAGGAAACCACACCGAACATGTAGAATTGTCATAAATAATTTCAGCTTTTATTTGATTAATTTCTGCGCGTAAAGACTGTACTTCTTCAGATAATTTTGTGTTTCCCAACGTATCTTGAGGAACAGGAATCAGCAAACCATCACCATTAGCATTCAAGCCAGCTTCTAAAATTTGCTTCAGATTTTGACCCTCCGCCCAAATGCTACGCGCCATAATAATTCGTTCTGGTGCAACTGCTCGAATAAGTGCTAAAACTTCAGGATTTGTAGTTCCCACTTCCAAACCTAATTGTTCTGGAGTCCCCCAAGTTTTTGATTCTTTTACTACCTGTAAATAAAGGGGTGATTCCTTTGCAGGATATTGCTGTAAAGCTTCTGCACCTGGATTTGAAGTACAGCATAAAATAAACACCGCTTTATCAGGATAGACCAAAAAAGGTGCGACATGATCTTGTCCTGTATAGGGACTAAGAGTGATTGCATCCACTTGCCATTCTGTAAACACAGTCCGGGCAAAAATGGTACTAGTATTTAAGTCACTGTGTTTTGCATCTAAAATAACAGGAATGTGGGCTGGAATGGCTGCTAAAGTTTTGTACAGCAGTTCTAAGCCGGGAATACCTAACGCTTCATAAAAGCCAAGTGTTGGTTTATAGGCACAAACAAAATCAGCAGTTTCCGCAATAATGAACTGTAACCACTTTTCCAAACCAGTAATCAGTTCTTCAGATTCATAACGCGTAGGCATCATCTCTGGATTTGGATCGAGTCCAACAAACAGTAAGCTTTGATTTTGTAAGATATTACGATTCAATTTATCAAAAAAGTTCATATTTTTCTTTAAAAAAGAGTCATTGGTCATTTGTCATTAGGGATTGACAACAAATAAATTATCCAATCTTGTGGGGTGGGCATCTTGCCCGCCTCTAGCCAAAGGCGGGCGAGACGCACACCCCACAAGAAGGAGTTGAGTATTTTGTATTTGGAATTCCCTTAGTCATTTGTCATTTATGATTTATCATTTGTCATTGGTCATTAATCCCTGCGTTTCCATAACTATCTGTTGTTGGTTTACTCAAACATTGATTCTATTAGTTGAGTTTTTCCAGCTTTCTGCCCTAATTGATAGTGAATCACTGCAAATAAGATAACCATTGGCACTGAGACAAAGTGAACGATTCGCAATGCTAAATTGGGTATGGGGCAGTGGGAATTGGGCATAGCTAAGAGAGACTTTAATTATTTGTTGTGTCTAACCGGACACAAGTATCTGTCTTAGGTAAATAGCTCTGTAAATTCGAGGGTGATATTGCTCACCCTTATTTTCCCATTTTATGATTCAGTATTCTGGTAAAGATATTCACTGCTGTTTTATTGAACTCTCAATTTAAGTGTGGCTAACGTCGTTTACCGATTGTCTACTCGTAACAACACGATAAATTGCATTCCATCACTGCTTCGCTCAAACGATCGCTGATGCTTGAATCCCAATTTCTGCCATACCCGTATCGCACGCTTGTTGAATGCTGCGATCGTCACTCGAAAAGCTTTTGGCTGAAATAAACTGTCTGCAAATTCCAACATCGCATTGGCATACTCAGCGCCCTTTCCTTGTCCGGTCAAGTCAGGGAATCCCCATACCAATATCCAACGCTTGCTCATGGTAATCACCACCAGCGACCTGTCCATCTTGTCCAAAAGAACAGTAAGCTACCAACTCGCCATTCTCATCCAGAATACTGTAAAAGGTGTTCTGGGGGTGCAGAATATGTTGTAGTAGATTAGCTTCTAGCTCTGAGTAGTTATATAAATCATAGAGTGGCTCGTATCGCCAACTTAAGATAGCGCGTGCATTACTCTCATTGATTAGGTTAAAGGTGAACATTAGACTTCTTGCATAAGTCGGGTAAAGGGTAAGGGTTAAAGGGAAAAGGGATAGAATTAACATTCCCCTTTAACCTTTCCCCCTTTCCCGACAAGAGTGCAAAAGGCACTTTTGCAAGAGGTCTATTAGTTACTGTGATGTTTGTACTACCCTAACCCGAATTTCTCACCACATCTCAAGTAAGTAATGAGTAATGGGTAATGAGTAATGAATCTTACTTATTACTTATTACTTATTACTTATTACTTCGCCCATGAGGTTCGCGCTTTGGGAGAGTTCAATCCCTTCTCTCCTTGTGAGAAATGCGGGACTAACCCTAACTTTGAGATGCGCTCAATATAACTCGGCGAGACGAATCCCGAATGGAAGAATGACATTATCTTTTAAGTTATTCAATGGTATTGAGGCTAATAAAAATATTTCTTTCCAATAAATAATAGATATAAGAGATTGATAATAACTAACTAAAAAATCTATCTTTGGAAAGATACCCTTTGGATCTTTTGATTCCACAAGAGTATCTAAAGTAAGGTATATAACAATAAATAAACATATTAACTAAATTTAATGATATAAATTTCTTGTATAACATTTCTAGCAATGTTTACAATAAGAAAAAACAACAATAAATAATGAAATACAATGCCTAGACTCATAGGAAAGCGCTCTAATACGGGAGCAAATATAACTGTTTTAATCATTCTTGTTGCCATATTTGGGGTATTACTCGAATACTTTGGCATGATTGATATCGTTCCCGGTTTTGGTAAAGAGGGACGATATTTTCAACTTAAAGGTCAGGCAACCAACGAACAAGTGATTGAACAAGACAATCAATATAGGAGGGATAGATAAATGCGTAAAGGTAGTGATGTTATCGATAAAGTTGTCGTCACCTACGACACAGGCGAGAAAGTTGTCCGAATTATAGATTTAATTTTTGATCAGAAACGCAATCAACTTTTGGGTTTTCTCGTTGCAGAAAAAGGACTGTTTCGAGATGCAAAAGTGATTCCTTTAGAAGAGGTGCAAGCGATTGGGTTAGATGCGATCGTAGTTAACTCCAAAGCATCTATTGTTAAGGCACATCGTATGCCTGTAATTAAAGAGATTCTGCACCAGGGTATTGTGCTGAGAAAAAAGAGAATTCTGACTACCGAAGGACTCGACCTTGGTATATTGGTCGATTTGTTCTTTGATGAACGTAGTGGATTGGTGGAAGGATACGAAGTTTCTGGCGGTGTATTTGCCGATGCGTACTCAGGGCGATCGTTTGTTCCTGCTGCCGAAACCCTGAAAATTGGTGATGATGTTGCCTTTGTACCTCCACAAACTGCTCAAATGATGGAAGAACAGGTCGGTGGTATCCGAGGAGCTGTTCAAGCAACTGGAGATAGATTGCAGGACTCGGCTGATACTACCAACCGCAGACTGCAAACAGCAGTTCAAACCGTGAATGAGCAGCTACAAAGTTCGGTAGAGAGCGTGAACCGCGGACTACAAGAAGCAAGCCAGAATGCAGGTGAGCAATTGCAAGCTGCAACTGATGCTACTAGCAGCAAACTGCAAGACCTTAATCGAGATGCAACTGCTTCCCTGACAAACAATTTGGTTGATCCTGCCGAGCAAAAGGTATATGTGATTGGCAAGCATGTTGAGCGGGATGTGCTGACTCCAGACGGGAATGTACTGCTATTACAGGGGCAGGAAGTGACGCTAGTCGATGCCGAAGCGGCCGATCGCATGGGTATCCTCGATGAACTCTATAGAGCCACAGGTGGCAGCCTAACTGCCAACATCAGCCGCAATTTGCAAGCAGCAACAGAATCTTTTAGCAATGGAATTGGCAGCGTAACTCACAGCAGCACCGCTCATCTGCGTCGTTCGATTGACTCACTGGCAGATATGGCGATCGAGCAGGCAAGAGGGCGGAGAGTTGGGCAAACAGTGCGTGCTGACGATGGCTTAATTATTGCGGCATCTGGGCAGATTGTGACGGAATCCCTTCTCGATCGCGCCCAGGTTTACGGTAAAAAAGCAGAATTGCTGAATGCTGTCGGTCTAACTCTAGCAACCGCAGTCCGTTCTAGTGCAAGGGACACATGGTTAGAAAACAAAGTTCAACTGCGCGACGGGGCCAGCATCGCTCAAGAGAATCTCAACACTTTCTGGCAAGCCTTGAAAGCGAATGCAGAAAAGTTGCAAGGACGCAGCGCACGGGTAATCAAAAAGCAACGGATTGAACAAGCACTAGGTCGTCCAGTTACCCGTGTCATTCTTGACCCAGAAGACAACGTGATTCTAAATGTAGGTGAATTGATTACACATCGCGCTGTCAGTCAAGCTGAAGAAAGTGGAGTTCTGAATATTTTACTGAGTTCGGTTTATACTAAGGAGCCAGAAATCTCTGACAAAGAGTTACGTGCTTCAGAATATGGAACGGCAGCCTTGGCGCATCATGGTAGTGGGTTGAAATAAGTAGGTCGGCGTAAATAATTATCGTTGGGATAAGGCAGGGGGCAGGGAGCAGGGGGAAGGCCTAAAAACTGGCGTGTTTTCTGATCGCGGCATAGTGTCTTGCTGTTGTATTCATTTCAATGACTAACTCTGTGCCTTGACCTAATTGAGAATTACACTTAAGTTTACCTTGATGTTTTTCAACTATGATTTGCCGACTAATTGATAGCCCCAGTCCTTGACCTTTGCCTACAGGCTTAGTCGTAAAAAACGGTTCAAATATATGTCTTTGGATATGGGGCAAAATGCCTTTGCCATTGTCAAAAATGCGAATTATAACTTTGTGTTTTTTATCCCTTTGGTTATTGTTTACCCAATATTCATTACTATTGACCAATGATAAATGGCTGCTAACAATTTCTGTATGAATTATAATTTTGGGAGTAAAAGAATTATCATGCTTCATCCTCTCTTCTAAGGCATCAATGGCATTGCTTAAGATATTCATGAATACCTGATTTAGTTCACCTGGATAACACTCGATTAAAGGTAATTCACCAAAGGTTTTAATTACTTGAATCCTGGCTCTATCAGGCTTTTCTTTGAGACGATGCTGCAAAATTCTGAGAACACTATCAAATCCTTGATGGAGGTCAACTTTTTTCATTTGACCTTCGTCAGAGGTTGAAAAGTTCTGCAAGGCGAAAACAATTTCTTTGACACGTTCAGATCCAGCTCGCATTGACCACAGCAGTTTTAAAAAGTCTGTCTTCACAAAACCAAGGTCGAGGCGTTGCAGATGTAGGGCAATGACTGCGGTAGGGGTGGGATAGTGATGTTGATAAAGTTCTATGATTTTGATTAAGTCTTCAGCGTATTGGCTGGCGGGATGGAGATTGCCGTAGATGAAGCTAACCGGATTGTTAATTTCGTTAGCCATATCCGCCACCAGTTGACCGAGGTTAGCCATTTTCTGGTTCTGCAATAACTGCCTTTGGGTATATTTGAGTTCTTCGAGGGTAGTTTCTAGCTGCTGTGATTTTTCCCTAACTTGGTCTTCGACAGACTGGCGTTGGACAATTTCTGTTTGGAGTTGTTCAAAGAATTGGTATTGTTGAGTAGCGTAGGCGCAGCCCGTCGTAGACATCGCCTTATCCTGAGTAATATCCTTGTGCGTTCCCGCCATCCGCATCGGTTTACCGAATTCATCCCACTGAAATACTTTGCCACAAGTCAAAATCCACTTCCATTCCCCGGATTTAGTCAACATTCGCAATTCGACTTCAAACACAGATATGCATCCTTGGAGATAATCGTGCAATACTTGGCGAATTCTCGGTAAATCTTGCGGATGTACAAGTTGCTCAAAGGATTGATAATCGTTGTCGATTTCGTCTACTTGATATCCCAGAATGCTTTTCCATTGGGGATCGTAATAAGTTTGATCAGTCACTAGATTCCAATCCCATAACCCCAAGCCACTGGCGATTAATGCCATTTTTAAGGCGGCTTCTGAGGATTGACAAGAATCTAAATTTTCTTGAGATAAGTCTTTTGCTTCTGGGAAACTCTGAGAATCTGGTACTGAAAATGGAGTTTCCGGTTCATAGGTATCGGGTTCTTCGATATGCATAGCTGCTGGTACGATGAGGAAGATATCTTGTAGCTCTCTCTCCACGCTGTCTTAGCACCCTGACGATCCAGTTATGATTTATTGGGCTGTGATTTTGGTCAGAGATATATCGCCCAGATCATAAATTTGGATGGAATAAAAAAAGTAAACAGATGAGTGTAACCTCTGTTGCGATCGCAATTGGCGATTTTTGAGAAAAAGATCGCTCTATTGTGTGCATCTACATTCTAAGATATGTCTAAAAAAAGTAGTTCAAATCACATATAATTACCTAAAAACTCAGAAAAATTTGTAAAAAAAATTGTCAAGGCTTGTTTGTAGCTTTTTTGGTAATAGCTAGCTGCTATTTATACAAGACACCAAGCATCATGGTGTGAAAAAATTTCATGCTGAATTAGAGCCAATGAGTAATGACTATAGATGAACTAGTACTGCTACTAAAAGCCAGTCAAGCAACCGGTTTAACGACGCTCCAAGAGTTGATCTTGCGTTCTTCGTGGGAAGGAAAAACCTACACCAATATAGCCTGCGAAGCGCACTATGGCGAAGAACGTGTTAAGAAAATTGCTGCTCATCTATGGCAAGTACTGAGTAATTTTTGCAAAGAACCAATAAATAAATCCAATTTCCGCCTGACTTTAGAAAGCTATCCTTTTAGTGAAGCGCATCAGCAGTTAGTTAAGGAATTCAACCAAGCAGCCACGGCAATATCCTTAGAATTTCCGAGTGGGCCAGTATCCCTTAATTCCAGATTTTATATCCCTCGTCCGCCAATTGAAGAACTTGCTTATGCAGAAATAGCTAAACCTGGAAGTGTTATTTGCATCAAAGCACCTCAAAAGATGGGGAAAAGCTCTTTGATTGTGCGGTTGCTTGCACACGCTAAAAAGCAAGGCTTTCACACCGTAACTTTGGACTTTCAACAAGCAGACAAAGCAGTATTTACCAGTTTGGATAAATTTTTGCGCTGGTTCTGTACAAATGTGAGTCAGGAGTTACAACTAGAATCAAAACTTAATGATTATTGGGATGAAGATATGGATAGCAAAGTCAGCTGTTCTATCTATTTCCAACAATATTTACTATCTGCGCTCTCAAGTCCCCTGGTTTTGGTATTAAATCAGGTGGATTGGGTGTTTGAGGATCGGGAAATCGTTAGAGAATTGCTACCATTGGTGCGATCGTGGCATGAACAAGCTAAGAGTGTAGAAATTTGGCAAAAATTACGTCTGGTTCTGGTTTATTCAACGGAAATTCTTGTTCCCATCAGACTGACTCAATCGCCATTTAATATTGGTTTGAGAATTAATTTACCTCCCTTTACGAAAGAGCAGGTGCAGGATTTAGCCCAACGTCACGGCTTGGATTGGAGAGATGGTAAAGATGCTGAAATTTTGATGTCAATGGTAGGGGGAAATCCTTATTTGGTGAGGTTGGCATTGTATCACCTTGTAGGTAAAGGGGGATTAAAACGAGATTTAGGGCAGTTATTGCAACAAGCACCCACAGAAACCGGAATTTATCACGATTATTTCAGACAGTATATGTTAGCGCTACAAGATGAGCCAAAATTGAGAGATGCTTTTTTAGAAGTTATTAGTACTACAAATTATGTGAAATTAGAGTCAGCATTGGCAGATAAATTACAGAGTTTAGGACTAATTAATTTAGAAGGCGATCGCAGTACGATTGCGTGTGAATTATATCGGTTATATTTCCGACAATATCTGAGAAAAAGTGAGAGTTTAAATATTATAAATGCTGGTATCTAGATAAACTCTGCTGATATAGCTTCTTCTACAACTTTCTTTAAAGAAAAGCGATCGCACTCATTTATCTCTAAACCACCAAAGGCGATCGCTTGTAAATTTATACTTGTTTTCTAGAACGATGTCTCCGACAGGCTACGCCTACGCTAGCTTTCGGCTCAATGATATACCAAAATAAATGCGCGAATTACTTAAATGAGTAAGCAAACTGGGGTTTGAGAAAGTAAAAGCTCATTTTACTTGCGGAAAACACCAAAATGAGTAAGCAAAAGCTTGTTTTACTTGCGGAAAACACCAAAATGAGTAAGCAAAAGCTTATTTTGAGAAAGTAAAAGCTTATTTTACTTGCGGAAAACACCAAAATGAGTAAGTAAACTGGAGTTTGAGTAGGCAAAAGCTTATTTTGAGTAAGTAAAATGGCATTTTGAGTAAGTAAAATGCCATTTTTACTTAGTTCAATATGAATTTTAGTCTAGGCGATAACTTTTCTACGGAATGCTACGCGAACGCGAGTGCGCCTCCAAGAGTTGCGGTTTCCCGCAGGATATTGCCCCTACGGGTGTACCTCACGTGAATGAGAACCGCTATAATACAAAATTATTAAGATTTATCTTGAAAGGTAGATTTTATCGCGTTTTTCTCTTGAGTAAAATCTCACAAATACATTTACTAAAGCCATACTATATCTATTAACGCTAAAGTCATAGTATGACTACTAAAATCACAACCCAAATGCAAGCTGATAAATACCCTTTTGCTCAAGAACTGATTACTGATAAGGAAGGTAATATCCGCAAAGTAATCATAGATTTTGATGACTATCTACATTTGCTAGAAGCTATTGAGGATGAAGGACTGATCTTAGCAATGAAAGCAGTAGAACATGAAATACCTCTGAATATTGATGAAGCATTAGCACAACTACAACAAGAGTGATTACCCAATATCTACCTAGCTTCATCAAGGATCTCAAGGCTCTGAAAAGTACACCTTACTATGAGACATTAGAAACCTTGCTTTTGACGAAATACCACAAATATTAACCTTTGAAGAAATTACTAACCTCAAAAAACTTCAAGGTTATGAAAATGCTTATCGCATCCGTGTCGGTGATTATCGTATTGGACTTATTTTTGATGGAGAAATAGTTTTATTTCAGCGAGTACTGCACCGGAAAGATATTTATCGTTATTTTCCCAAATAAAACCGTTTTCAATAATCTTGCAAATAAAATTCGTGCCCATACAAACATAGAAGCTTTGTCGCTTACCGCAGGTTAGTCTACCTACGCAGACTAATAAAAATTAAAGTTTTAAAATCGGCAAAAGCAAGTTTTGACTGTGTGGAAAATGAACTTAAATTTATAATCGCCATTTTCTTAATTACGAATTACGAATCACGAATTAATAATGCAATTTGATACCCAACTACTACCACGCATTAATGCTACAGCCAAAAGAGAAAATGGTAAACAATATTATGTAGATGCCAAGGGAAATCGCTTTCCCAGCGTGACTACAATACTTAATGCCACCAAATCACAAGCAGACAGAGACAGATTATTAAACTGGAAAGCGCGTGTTGGTACAGAAGAAGCTACCCGCATTACTACATCTGCTAGTCGTCGGGGAACCCAAACACACAAACAAATTGAGCGCTACCTCCTTGGACAAAACCCTGTTTGTCCCGAAGCAAGTCGCCCTTATTGGGAGAGTATCAAGCCAGTTTTAGAACAAATTG